>DASPGK010000335.1:0-11219 GCA_035620655.1 Candidatus Krumholzibacteriia bacterium | reverse complement strand
GCGCGCTTCGTGCGCCACGTGCGGTCGTTTTGGGAGACGCCTCGCCACCGTATGTCGACGCGCGTCGCCGAAGAGATCAACGGGCTGATCGCGCGCGGCGAGCTTTCGATCGTGGCGGGGCGGGTGGCGGAGGCAACGGCGAGCGCGACGGCGATTTCGGTGACCGTACGCCCGCGCGGCTCTGCTATGACGGAACGCTACAACGCCGGGGCGGTCGTCAATTGCACGGGGCCCGACGGCGACTTCGCGCGATTGCGCGAGCCGCTGGTCGTGGCAATGCGCGAGCGCGGCGCTCTGGTGCCGGATTCACTCGGGCTGGGTGTCGTCACGGACGCGAGCGGGGCTCTCGTCGACGCGCACGGACGCGCGTCGCCGGTGCTGTATACCCTGGGGAGTCCGCGGCGCGCGGACGATTGGGAATCGACGGCGGTGCCGGAGCTGCGCGTGCAGGCCGAGCGGCTCTCGCACCGGCTGCGCGAGTCGCTGCCCTAACTGCGAATCTCGACGTGGAATTTCTTGCGTAGGTCGGCCAGGTAGTTCTCGTAGTTGGTGGCGAAGCGTTCCTGCTCGTAGAGGCGCTTCACTTCGTCGCGGACTTCCGCGTACTCGTAGGGGCGCGCGGTTTCGCGGTCGATGAGCTTGACGATGCGAAAGCCCGACGATTCGCGCAGCACCTGGCTCACGTCTCCCGGCTTCATCTCCTTCAAGACGTCCTGGAAAAACTGCGGGAGCTCGGTCACGCGCACCCAGCCGAGGTCGCCGTTCTTTCCCGCCGCCGGATCGGTGTTGTAGCGCGCGGCGAGCGAGTCGAAAGGAACGCCGCGCTTCACTTCCTCGTGGATGAAGTTGGCGGTCTTGAAGACTTCGTCGATGTCGGTGTCGGTGGCCTGCGCGCGCACGAGGATGTGCCGCACGCGTACTTCGCCGGTGGCCTTGCGCTCGTCGGTGATCTGGATCAAGTGGTAGCCGTACACGGTCAGTACCGGCTGGCTCACTTCGCCCATTTTTAGCGAACTGACCGCGTTGGCGAACGCGGGCTCGCGCAGGTCCTTGGGGCGCAGGAAGCCCAAGTCGCCGCCCAGCGCGGCGCTCGGGTCTTCGGATTCCTTCTTGGCCACTTCGCCGAAGTCTTCGCCGCCCTCGATGCGCGCCCGCAGCGTCTCGATCTTGGCGCGCGTCGCACTCGACGCCGACGACGAGGTCTCGAAGCCGATGAAGATGGTCTGCAGGTGCGCGACTTCGGGTCGCTCCGGGAGCTCGGACTTGCGCGACTCGAAGAGCGCGCGCAGCTCCTCCTCGGTCGGCTCGGCGCGCGTGCGATCCATGTCGCGGCGCAACACGCGCTCGACCAGCATGCGGTTCTTGATCTGCACGCGGTACATCTTCTTCAGGTCCTCGAGCGTGAGTCCTTCCGCGGCCAGCTGGGCGTTGAACGCGTCATCGCCACCCAGGGCGGCGCGATTCTCGTCGAGGGCCTTGTTCACTTCCGCTTCGACGTCGGAGAAGGGGACGTCGATCCCGAGACGAGCGGCCTGCGCGATGACGAGCCGGTCGTTGATCAGGACCGCGAGGGCTTCTTCGAAGAGCTGCTGGCGCTCGGCGGTTGGAATGCTGGTTTGGCCGCGCTGAACCAACGCCTGCCGGACCGCCTGCTCGACGTCGCTCTCGAAGATGGCCTCGTCGTCGACGACGGCCACGATGCGGTCGATGATGCGGGTCTGCGCGAACGCGTTCGCGGGGACCATCGCGGCTGCGACGAGCAGCAACGCCGCGATCGCGCAGCGTGAAATCGAACGCCTACTCGCCGCCACTGCTGTCCGCCTTCTCGGTGCTTTCGGGCTCCTGCGCCGGCGCCGCTTCCGGCGGGGCCACGACCGCGGTGTCGGGCGGAGCCGTTGCTCGGGTGCCATTCGATGACGACGCGCTGCTCGCGCGTCCTTCCCCCGGCTCGGGCAGCGCCTTCCTGAACTCGCGCGCCGCCTGCTCTCCCGCCAGCCGCGCCGTCCGCAGCGATTCCGCCCGCTCGATCGCGAATTTGAGATCGGGGTCGATGACCTCGATGCGCGCCTTTTCGACCAGCGCGGTCACCAGGCTGTCGTACACCGCCGCGCGTTTTCGGATCAAGAGTGTGCGCGAGATCTCGGGTGCCACTTGCTCGAACGGAAGCTCGTTGAGCGAAGTCCGCACGTCCGTCAGCTTGATGATGTGGTAGCCGAATTCCGACTCCACGATGTCGCTCACCTCGCCGCGGCGCATGCGAAACACGACGTCTTCGAACTCCGGCAGCATGTTGCCCTTGGAGAGATAGCCGAGGTCGCCGCCCGCGCCGGTGTGCTTGTCGACCGACATCTTGCGGGCCACCAGAGAGAACGGGCGCGTCTTGAGCATCTCTTGCGCTTCCTGCGCTTCTTCGATGGTGTTGGTCAGGATGTGACTCACGCGCACCTCGAGGTTGAACTCGTCCTTGTGGTTGCGGTAGTACCGCATCACTTCCCCGCGCGTCACGACGGCGCGCTCGTCGAGCACTTCCTGCACGAGCCGATCGGCGATCATATCCTTCTTGTACTGCTCGAGCTTGCGCGCCACCTCGTCGGAAACGCCCATGCCGACGCGCGCGGCCTCTTCGTAGAGAAGCTGGGTCGCCACCCACCGGTCGAAATAGGTGCGTCGCTCTTCGATGGTGGAAAGCGCGAACTCGTCTTCGGGAAGATAGGCGTCGAGTGCGGTGCGGTACAACGGCTGGCCGTTGATGCGGGCCACCACCGGCCCCGGGTCGATGGAGGGAGCCCCGACCTCGCGGCGCTCGCACGCGGGCGCGGCGAATGCCCCGGCGGCGACCAGCGTGATCACCGCCTTGCGCAGGCCCCGGAACGCGATAGGGGGCATCGCGCCCCCTATCGGTCCGTCGATCGGTCGATTCGACGTCATCGTCTCCACGCTGAACGCGGCTAGTTGAGGCTAGCCGGGTCGAGCACGTTGGCGGCCGGCTGACGCTCAACGATGTGCGTCTTGGCCAGGTTGTCCTCGTAGATGACGACGCCGACCTCTTCCTTCCACTTCGTGAGCATTTCCTTCAGGCGATCGTCGTTCTTCATCGTTTTGAGCGCGGTTTCGACGCGTCCTTCCGCCTCCTCGAGCGAGAAATACTTCTCGTCGATACGCTCGACCAGCTTGAGAACCATCCACCCGCGCGAGGTCTGGAACGGTTCCGAGAAGTCGCCCACGCGTTGCAGCGAGAACCCGACCGCGTCCATCTCGGGTTGTTCGCCGCGCGCGAGATCCTTCGTCTCCCCGTTGTTCTGCTTGGTCTCCTCGTCGACCGAAAAGGCGAGCATGACCGTGCGGAAAGACTGTCCGGCGCGCAGGTCCTTGTAGGCCTGCTGCGCCGCCTCGATGTCGCCCGCCAAGATGACGCCAAACCGGCGCCGCTCGGGAGTATGGAAAGCCTCGAGGTTGCCTTCGTAGTAGTCCACGATCTCTTGGTGCGTGACCACGGTCTGCTTGTTGATCACGTCGTCGTACAAGAGATTGACCATGATCTCTTCTTTCTTGGCCTTGAGCGCCTTCGCAACCTCGGGGTCGTTTTCGATGCCGGACTTGCGAACCACGTCGATGGAGATCTCGTTCATGATGCGCTCGGTCAGGAACTGCCGGATGCCGCCGTAGCGGGTATTGCGACGCGGGCGGTTGAAGAAGGACGCCTGGTCGTAGAAGTCCGAGAAATCCTTGATTGTGATCTGTTTGCCGCCCTGCCACGTCACCATCGGCTTGTCGAGGTCGGCCGGATCGAACAGGAGCAACGGATAGATCTCCGTGCTGCGAGCGGGCGCGTCGTCGAAATCGCGATCGGGCGGCAGCGCGTTGAACACGATCCCGATATTGTCGTAGTGCCAGGTGACGCCGTAGTCGTCGCGGAGCTTGTTGGTGAACGCGTTGAGCGCGACGGCTTCCTTGAGGTTCTTGACCTGGGTCGTGTACTCCTCCTTGACGTCCTCGTAGGGCGGCTTCGCGCGACCTTCGTTGCGACGCAGGACCTTATTGATGACCCAACCGTGCGCGGTCATGACCGGTGGCGTAACCCCTCCGACCGGAACCGCGAACAACGCCTCCTGCATCTCGGGAGTCAGCTGTCCGTAGACGGCGGTGAACACCATGCCGCCGGTGGCCGCGTCCTCGTTCTTCGAGTATTGGCGCAGGACCGCGTCGAAGTCCCCGCCGTCTTGAATGGCCTGATAGGCTTCTTCCGCCTGGTCGGGGGTGTCGCACAGGATCTGCTTGCACTCCATCGACACACCTTGGTTGTCGTAGTGCTGGCGCACTTCCTTGTCGGACACGGTGATCTTGTCCGCGACCTGCTTTTTCAGATAGGCGACCTGCAGCGCCATGCGCGAGAACACTTCCATGCCTTGCGTCACGGTGGGGTCCTTGTCGTATCCCAGCTCGTCGGCTTTCCACGCCATGACGTACTTGTTGAGCATCGTGTTCAGGAATTCCAATTTGCCTTCCTGGCCGGTGGCTTTGGGCAGGTAGGCCGGGTCGACCCGTGCGTACGCCTGTTCGAAATCGGCGACCGTGATCACCTCGTCTTTGAACTCGGCGACCTTGAGCTCTTCACGCTTCGAGCAACCGGTGGCAGCCACACCCAAGAGCACGGCGAGCCCGAGCCACATCATACGAATCCTCATCGAACGAAACTCCTTTCCTGACGATGCATGGAGGAGCGACGGGTTGCCCCTATCGCTTTGGCAAGCTGTTGATTTTACTGGCGAAGCGGGCTACTTGCAACAGGTTCTTCACCTCGTCGACGAGCCGCGCGGGCGGCTGGCCGATGAGGCTGACCGCGAATGTCTTCCCGGACTTAAACAGAATACGCCGCCCGAAAGTTTCCGAGAGCCGGGCCGCGGCCTGGGGTGAAAGCGCGCGACCGGGCGCGAATTCCAGGCTAGCTTCGCCGCGGGGAAGGCTTTGCACGCCCTCGGGCTCCTTGCGTGCAGCGCCGTCGCGGGCCAGCAAACGATGGCCCGGGTCACGCAGATGGACCATGACGACCCCGAGCCGGCTCGCCTCCAGTTTGATATGGGCGAGGTCGATCAGCATCTGCGCGGGCGGGGGCGGCTCGCCGAAGCGGTCGCGCAACTCGTCGCCCAGTGCCACCGCTTCGTCCGGGTCGGCCATGCGAGCGATTCGTTTGTATAGCAGCATTCGTTCGTCGGCGTCGGACACGTACCGGTCGGGGAGATAACAACTGTAGGGCGCTTCGACGCGGCACGGGGGTGCCTCTTCGTGGGCTTCACCGCGCAACTGATCGACCGTTTCCTTGAGCATCTTGGTGTACAGCTCGAAGCCGATCGCCGCGACGTGCCCGTGCTGCTCGGTTCCGAGCACGTTGCCCGCGCCGCGAATCTCCAAGTCGCGCATGGCGAGGCGGTAGCCGCTTCCCAATTCCTCGAACTCCTCCATCGCTTGCAGGCGCTTGACCGCTTGCGGTGTGAGCGAAATCTGCCGCGGTACCAGAAAGTAAGCGTACGCCTGTTGCTCGCGGCGCCCGACGCGTCCGCGCAATTGGTAGAGCTGCGCGAGGCCCAATCGATCCGCGCGGCTGACGATCAGCGTGTTGGCGTTGGGAAAATCGAGACCCGACTCGATGATCATGGTCGAGATCAGCACGTCATACTTGCGGCTCATGAAATCCAGCACCGCGTTCTCCAACTCGTCTTCCTTCATCTGCCCGTGCGCGACGCCGAAGCGCACGCCGGGCAGCAGCTTTTCGAGAAACGCCTTCATGGAGTGAATCGACTGCACGCGGTTGTGGACGAAGAACACCTGACCGTCGCGGCCGATCTCCTCCGAGATGGCCCGTGCGATCACGTCTTCGTCGAAGGCGGTCACCTCGGTCTTGACCGGGTGTCGGTTGCGCGGCGGCGTTTCGATGAGCGAGATCTTTCGCAGTCCCGAGAGCGACATGTACAACGTGCGCGGAATCGGCGTCGCCGTGAGCGAGAGCACGTGTACGCCCTTCGCGATCTCTTTCAGGCGCTCCTTGTGCTTGACGCCGAAGCGATGCTCTTCGTCGACGACCAAGAGCCCGAGGTCCCGGAAGGCGACGTCTTTCGATAGGAGACGATGGGTGCCGATCACGACGTCGACGGTCCCCTCGCGCAGCGCCGCCACGGTTTGCTTTTGCTCCGCCGTCGAGACGAAGCGCGAGAGCATCGCGATGCGGAGCGGGAACTGCTTCATGCGCTCGGTGAACGTGCGCTGGTGCTGGAACGCGAGCAGCGTGGTCGGCACCAGTACCGCGACCTGCTTGCCGCTCGAGGCCACCTTGAAGGCGGCGCGGATCGCCACCTCGGTCTTGCCAAAACCGACGTCGCCGCACACCAGGCGCTCCATCGGGTGCGCGGTCTCCAAGTCGTCCTTGATCTCGCGCGTGACGCTGATCTGGTGCGGGGTCTCTTCGTAGGGGAAGGACGCCTCCAATTCGTGCTGCCACTGCGTGTCGGGCCCGAACGCGGGTGCGGTGGCCAATTCGCGCTGCGCGTACACGCGAAGGAGATCGCGGGCGACGTCTTCGATCGCTTTCTTGGCGCGCTCCTTGGTGTGCTGCCAGCGCGAGCCACCCAGTTTGTCGAGCTTCGGCACCACCCCTTCGCGGCCGATGTACTTCTCGACCAGGTGAATCTGATCGAGCGGGACGAAGATGCGGTCGCCGCCGTCGAAGCGGACGGTGAGGCACTCGGTAGCGCTGTCGTCGGCGCTGATCTTCTCCAGGCCCACGAAGCGCCCGATGCCGTAGTCGACGTGGACCACGTAGTCGCCGCCCTGCAAGCTGTCGGTGCGCACCGTGGTGGTGCGGCGCTTCGCGCGCTTCTTGCGCGGGCGCGCCAGCATGCGGTTGAAGATCTGGTGGTCGGTGAGAATCGCGAGGCCCGCCTGCTCCCAGATGAACCCGCTCGCGATCCATCCCACCGGCAGATGCACCAGCAACTCGTCTTCGCCCAGCATGTCGGCCAGGCGGTCGCGCTGGGTCGGCGTCTCCGAGTAGATCATCACGTCGACGCCCTTGGCGCCCAGACCCTTGATCTGCTTCAAGAGCGGATCGAGTTTTCCGACGACACTGGGATGCGCCGTCGTCTGAAACCGTACGAATGTCTCACCGTCCCGCGCCGGAGGAACCGCATCGGCCTTCGGCGAATCCGCCGCTGGCGCGGCGGTGACGTCTCCCAAGGCCCAATGAACGACGACGGCTGACCCGTGCGCGCGCACGTGGTCGATCGGGTGTACGTAGTCGCCGAGTGCGAGCGGTGGGAACTCGTCTTCGGCGCGCTGCGCGTTGCGCGCGAAGTCGCGCGCCAGGTTGGCGAGCACGCGGTTGGTGCCTTCGCCGTCGACGAACCACACGATGGGCGGCTCGTCGAAAAACTCCAGCAACGAGCCCGTCATGCCGAGGGCGGGCGCATAGCGGCGCCACACGTACGACGAGCGCGAGTGCTCGGCTTCGTCCGAGATCTTCTCGATCAACTCGGGCGCGAAGTCCCGTGCTTCGAGGTACGCTCGCAAGTGCGCGACCGCTTCCCGGTCCAAGGGCACACTGCCGGCGGGCAACATCGTGCACGTCTGCAAGGCTTGAATAGATCGTTGCGTTTCGAGATCGAAGGAGCGGATCGACGCGATCTCATCGCCGTCCAACTCCACGCGCGCGGGGTAATCCCAGGCCGGGTCGAACACGTCGACGATGGCACCGCGCACCGCGAACTGCCCCGCCTCTTCGATCACGGTCACGGCGTCGTAGCCCATGTCGACCAGGTGCTCGCGCAGCGCGTCGAGGTCGAGCGTGTCGCCGACCGAAAGCACGCGCTGGTGCGAGGAAAGCTGCCGGCGCGGGATCGTCTTTTCGATGAAGCCCAGCACACTGGTGACGACCACGTCGGCCGCGCCGTTCAAGATTTTGAGCAAGCTCTCGTTGCGATCGCCGCCCGCGGCCAGGTTCTCCCTCAGTTCGAAGCGATGCGGTGCCACCGCGCGCTCCGGAAAGTGCACCACGCTGCCATGCGAGAGCGTACGAAAGTCCGACGTCGCGTCCTGCGCGGCTTCGTCGTCGGGATAGACGAGGAGGAGGCTTCGTTCCAGCGATTGTCGAATCGCCTCGGCAACGAGAACCGTTGAAGAGCCCTTGAGGCCCGCGACATGGACGCGACACCGCGCCGCGAGCTTCTCTCCATGGAGACCACGAGGCGCGTCGATGGCACGGCCCGCTTCGGCCTGCGCGACCTCGCGCGCCGCGCGGGCAGCCTCGTCGATGGCCGCGCGAAGAGAGTTGGTCTGAGGAAGACGCCGGACGTTATCGATCATGCTTTGCGGCCGAGCACCGACTCCGCCACCAGCGCCGCCACCGCGAACAGGAGAAACGCGGCGAAGACTTCGCGGCCTTCTTTGGCTTCGCGAAGGTCGGTGCGGAAGGAATCGCTTGCGCGCACGACACTCACCGACTTGGGTCGCTTGTCCGCGAGGGCCGAGACGGCAAGGTTCGACTCGCGCGTGTCGACGTTGACGGCGGTCTCGGCGACGTGCGTGGTGTCGCGATACAGCCGATAGAATCCGGGGTGCGCGGGGCGGTCGAAGCCAACTTGGACTTCGCCCGCGCTGCGTTCTCCGATCGCCGGCTTGAGCGATTCGCCGGCGGGATCGCGGATCGCGAGCTGCGATTCGTCGAGGCCGGTCTGCGACACGGTGAACGCGATCGGCGAGCCCACCACGTGCTCGTCGGCGCCGGGGGCTTCGCCCGACGACGCGAGGTACGACACCGAGGTGTGCACGAGCGGGAGGAACATGGGAGAGAGCGGGATGTCGCCGGTCGCGAGGTCGGGTGCGGCGGCGAACACGAGCACGCGACCGCGGCCGCGCACGCACTCCCACACCGCGGGGTCGCCGCCGCCGACGTACGCAAGCGCGGAGTCCGGTGCCACACCGCGCGCCGAGGTGTACGCGCGCACGCGTGCGCGCGCGAGCAACTCCAACTCGTCTTTGGTAAAGAGGCTGAAGACCGGGTGGCCTTTCTCGAAGGATGTGAACGCGGCGCGCGACTCGGCCCCCTTCTCCGCGCCGCCGCGAATCCCGACCAGCGCGCGGAAGGCACTGTCGTTGAGAACCGCGGGCGCCGCGTTGCCGAGGAACACCATCAGCCCGCCGCCGCGTCGCACGTGTCGCTCCAAGAGAACCATGCGCTTGGGCTCCATGCTCTGCGGGTCGACCCACACCACGACACCGCTTCCCGGGAGCGCGGACGCGGTGACGTCGCGCTCGTCGATGACGCGCACGTTGAACTCGCCCTCCGACGTTCCCCTCGGATTGAGCGCCTTCTCCACGTAGAACACCGAGGGCACCGGTGCATCGGCGCTGGTCGCGCGGCGGCGACCGGTCACCACGGTGACCGGAATCGTGTTGGAGACTTCGATCAGGAAGAAGCGGTCGTCGTCGACCGGCAGGCGGTCGCGATTCTTGGCCACGCGCCCGTGGTAGCGCCCCGGCTCGGCGAGCGAAAGCGGAAACGTCACGGTTTGGGTCGCGTTGGGCGCCAATTCGACCATTTGCTCGGCCTTGCGATCGCCGTCCACGACGATCTCGAGCGGCACGCTGGCGTTCGCCTCGCGCGCGTGGTTGGTGGCCGTCACCGAGACCTTGACCACTTCGCCGGGACGCAGGAGCTTGCGCGGAACGGCGACGCGGTCGATGCTGACGTTGTCGACGTCTTCGAGGTACACCGGGACGAAGTACACCCGCACGTTGGCGGGCAGCGCCGCTTCGTCGACGAAGGCCGAATCCTCGCTGGCGCGAAAGTCCGAGACGACGAACACCTCGCCGCCTTCGACGTCGCTCTTTTCCATGAGATCGAGCGCGCGGTCGATGGCGCCGCGGATGGACGTGGTCTCGCTCGAGAGTCCCACCCGATCGATGGCGGCCTTGACCACGCCCTTGTTGCGCGTCCCCTGCTCGAGCAGCGCTTCGGGTGTCTTCGCGAAGGCGATCACGTTGATCGCGTCGCTCCCGCCCGCTTCGTCCACGATCTCGCCCGCGATGCGCTTGGCCGCGTCGAACGCGGTGCCGGTCTCCATCGCGGCGCCCATGCTGTAGCTCGCGTCCACGCACACCACGACGTTCTTGGGCACCGAGCCCGCGAACAAGAGACCCGTGCGCAGCGTCGGGCGCGCGAACGCGAACACGAGGGCCAAGATCGCGAGCGTGCGCAGGATCAAGATGAGAATGCGCCGCATGTTGATGCGCCGCATGCGCTGCTTGTTGACCTCGTCCAGGAACTCGAGCGACGAGAACTTGACCCGCTTGACGCGGCGCCGGTTCAGCAAATGGATGATGATCGGGACCGCGGCCGCGACCAGCCCGACCAGGAATGCAATATTGAGAAAGCCCACGGTCTATCCCAGGCGCGCGCGCTTGCCGAGGTACGCCGTCAGCGCGCGGTCGAAGGGGGTGTCGGTGCGAAGCAGGTGATAGTCGATGTGGTGGTTGCGACACCCGCGCTCGAGGGTGTCGATCCACGCGCGCACGTCTTTCTTGAATTGCTCGCGCAGGAACGCGGGCTCCACCCGGAGCTTCTGCCCGGTTTCCATGTCTTCGAATTCCACTTCGTCCTTGTAGTCGACGTCCATCTCGCGCGGGTCGAGGACATGGAACACGATCACTTCGTGGCGGCGATGCCGGAAGTGCTTCAAGCCCATGAGCACCTTCTCGGGGTCGTCCATGAGATCCGAGATCAAGACCACCAGACCGCGCCGGCCCATGCGTTCGGCCAGGTCGTGGAGCGCGGGGCTGATCGAGGTCTTGGCCCCCGGCGCCGTGCCCTCGAGCGTTTGCAGAATATGGAACAATTGCTTGCGCACCGACCGGTGCGGGATGCGCGCGCGCACCTCGTCGTCGAAGAGGCACAAGCCCACCGCGTCCTGCTGGCGGATCATGAGGTACGCGAGACTCGCGGCCAGCATCGAGCCGTACTCGAGCTTGGTGGTGCCGCCCTCGGGGAACCCCATCGACCCGCTCTTGTCCAAGAGGACGTTGGCGATGAGGTTGGTTTCTTCCTCGAAGACCTTGACGTAGGTGCGGTCGGTCTTGCCGTAGACCTTCCAGTCGACGGTCTTGATGCTGTCGCCGGGCATATAAGGACGATACTCGGCGAACTCGACCGAGAAGCCGTGGTAGGGGCTGCG
>DASPGK010000334.1:0-3043 GCA_035620655.1 Candidatus Krumholzibacteriia bacterium | reverse complement strand
GTCGCGCAAGAGCGCGCCGGGATCGTCGGAGCCGAGCAGGCTCCCCCCCACCAGGAATGCGCGCGCGCCGCGCGAGGTGAGGTCGGCGACGTCGTCGCGGGTGACGATGCCGCTCTCGCTGACCAGCACGATGTCGTCGGGGATGAGGTGGGCCAGGCGCCGCGTGGTATCGAGCGACACGATCATGGTATCCAGGTCGCGGTTGTTGATGCCGACGACGCGCGTACCCGCCGCGAGCGCGGCCAGCACCTCCGATTCCGCGTGCGTCTCCACCAGCGCCTCCATACCGAGCTCGCGCGCGAACCCGACCAGGTTCTGCAATTCATCGAGCTGGAGCAGGCGCACGATCAAGAGCACCGCGTCGGCGCCGGAGGCGCGCGCCTCCGCGATTTGATAGGGATCGATCACGAAGTCCTTCGCGAGAACGGGCAGCGGCACCGACGCGCGCACGCGGCCGACGTCTCCATACGACGTCCCGAAGCGCGTCGGGTCGGCGACGATGCTGATCGCGGAGGCGCCGTTGGTGGCGTACGTCGCCGCCAGCTCCAAGAGCGAACCCGACTGCGTGAACGACGCGATGGTCGGAGTGCGCGCCTTGAGCTCCGCGATCACCGCCCCGCGCCGCGACACGGCCGCGAGAAAGTCGCGCGCCGGCTCGGTGTCGCCCGCGCGCCCCCGCAGGGCGTCGAAGGAGAGCGCCGCGCGCTTGGCCGCGACCTCGCGCCGCTTCTCCAAAGCAATTGCTTCCAGGAAGCTCATGTTTCCCTTCGGTCGTCCGCGATTTCGCGCGTCGCGGCGCGCAGCCGCTCGAGTACGTCCTTGGCACGGCCGTCGTCGATGGACGCGGCTGCCATCGCGACCCCCTCGGCGATCGAGCCCGCGCGTCCGGCCACCGCGATCACGAAGCCCGCGTTGAGCACCACTGCGTCGCGCTTCGCCCCGCGCGCGCCATCGAGGACGGCGACGATGGTGTGCGCGTTCTCCTCGGGTGAACCGCCGGTCAGTGCGCGTGCGCTCGCGCGCTCGATGCCGACCGATTCCGGCGCGAACGAGAATGTCTCCACGCGGCCCTCGTCCAGTACGGTGACGCGCGTTTCGCCGGCCACCGTGACTTCGTCGCTGCCGTCCGAACCGTGCACGACGTACACCTTCTCCGACCCCAGCGACGCGAGTACGCGCGCCATGGTCTCGGTGAGCGCGGGGTCGAACACACCCACCAACTGGCGTTTGACGAAGGCCGGGTTGGCCATCGGCCCGAGCAGGTTGAACACGGTACGCACGCCCAGGTCGCGGCGCACACCAGCCGCGTGCTTGAGGGCCGGATGGTGCGCGGGCGCGAACATGAATCCGATGCCGGTGCGATCGATCACGTCTGCGACCCGCTCGGGAGCGACCGCACGCACGCCCAGCGCTTCCAAAACGTCCGAGCTGCCGCACTTCGAGGAGAGCGCGCGGTTGCCGTGCTTCGCGATCCCCACGCCCGCGCCCGCAGCCACGATCGCGGCCGCGGTGGAGATGTTGAACGTGTACGTCCCGTCGCCGCCGGTACCGCAGGTGTCGACGAGGTCGTCGCGCGCGGGTGTGACGCGAATCGCCTTGTCGCGCAGCACCGAGACGAAGCCGGCGATCTCGTCCACGGTCTCGCCCTTGGCGCGGAGTGCAATCAGCACGGCGGCAATTTGCGGCTCCGATAGTTCCCCGGAGACGATGACCCGCATGAGAGCGCGCGCGTCGTCGTAAGCGAGATCTTCGCGACGCAGCAACCTTTCCAAGACGGCGGACATCATGTCTATGCCGTCTCGCGCGCGTGATTTCGCGCAAGCCCCAAGAAATTGGCCAAGAGCTTCGACCCTTCGGGCGTGAGGATCGACTCGGGATGAAACTGTACACCCTCGACGGGCCGCCCCTTCAGACGCACACCCATGACCTCACCCTCCGACGTGTACGCGGAAATCTCGAGGAGGTCGGTGAGACTTCGCTCCGCGGCGATGAGGGAGTGGTAACGGGTGGCGCTGAAGGGGTTGGACAGCCCGTCATAAATCGTGCGGCCGTCGTGGTAGACGCTGGACACCTTGCCGTGCATCACGCGACCCGCGCGCACCACCTCGCCGCCGAACACTTCGACGATGCACTGGTGGCCGAGGCACACGCCCAAGATCGGAATGCGGTCGGCGAAGTGGGCGATGAGGGCTTTGGACGCCCCCGCGTCGTCGGGGCGGCCCGGGCCCGGTGAAACGATGAGAGTCGTCGGCTGCATCGCTTCCGCGCGCGCGACATCTATGGCGTCGTTGCGCACCACGCGGACTTCCTCGCCCAGCGCGCCCAGCGCCTGCGCCACGTTGAACGTGAAGGAGTCGTAATTGTCGATCAAGAGGTGCACTAGAACCCCTCCTCCGCGATCGCGACCGCGCTGATCAGCGCGCGCGCCTTGCTCAGCGTCTCCTCGTACTCGCGCGCCGGATCCGAGTCCGCGACGATGCCCGCGCCCGCCTGCACGTGGAAGCGGCCGCCGGCCATGACGATGGTGCGAATGGTGATGCACATGTCCATGTCGCCTTGGTGGCCGAAATACCCGAGTGCGCCCGCGTAAGGACCACGTTGTTCGCGCTCTAGCGATGCGATGATTTCCATGGCCCGAATCTTGGGCGCACCCGTAACGGTTCCCGCGGGGAAGCAGGCCCGCAGGAGGTCGAAGGCGTCGTGCGGGGGCGAGAGCGTGCCCGTCACCGTCGACACGATATGCATCACGTGCGAGTACTTCTCGACGTGCATCAGCGATTCGGGCTTCACCGTGCCGGTGTCGCACACGCGACCCAGGTCGTTGCGGCCGAGGTCGACCAGCATGACGTGCTCGGCGCGCTCCTTTTCGTCCTTGAGCAGCTCTTCTTCCAAGGCCTGGTCCTCGGCCGCGGTACTTCCGCGCGGGCGCGTGCCCGCGATGGGCGAGAGCGTGGCCTTGCGCTTCTCGAGCTTGACCAGGACCTCGGGAGACGACCCGATCAGTTGAAAGTCGCCCGCGTCGAAATAGAACATGTAGGGCGAC
>DASPGK010000333.1:0-3018 GCA_035620655.1 Candidatus Krumholzibacteriia bacterium | reverse complement strand
CATGCGCACGCGAGGGTGACGATGCGAATCACTTGAACCGAACCTCCAGCGCGAGCTCGCCGCCGTCGAAGCCGCGGGGTCGCGCCCGTACCGCCACCGGCAGGTCGTAGCCGCCGCCCGCCTGCTCGCTCTTTTCGCGGCGGTTGCGCACGATGATTGCCGTCTCCGCGATCGAAAACACGCGCGTGGCCAGACTCACCCACACGAACTTGTTGGCGTCGTCGAGGTCGTCGTTGCTTTGGTTGCGCATCTCGACGTACTCGTCGCGCAACGCCGATTCCGCGAGGGGCGGGTTGAGGGTGGGGTCGTAGTCGCTCCATCCGGAGACGAACCAGTCGTACTTACCGATGTTCTCGTAGTAGTGCTGTTTGTCCTCTTCCTTGGAGACCCAGGGCACGTAGCCGGTCCACCACGGGCCGCCGCTACCCGAGACCGCCTGCCCCTGTTCCTCGAGGTACTCCTGCGTCTGCCCCGTCTGCGGGTACACGAGCGGGTGGTCGTCGATGAACTTGCGTTGGGCCCAGTACTGGTCGGCGAAGGCCTCGTACTCGTCGCGCCCCTCGATCCCGTCGTCATGCTTGACGAAGTACCCGGTCCAGGCCGCGACTTCGACGGCCATGAGCGCGATGCCGCGGCCCATGTACCCCATCGTGAGCTCGCCCACACCCGGCATCAACGCCGAGTACAGCACCGGCCAGTAGCTCTGCGGCTCGCTCGCGGCCGCGAGCTCGGGGTCGGCCTGGAAGTAGTAGGCGGGTTCCTCGGACGCGAAACGCGTTGCGCGCACCGCGGCGTCGCGGCTCGCGTACCCGGAGAGCCCGGGCGGAAACGCGTCGGCTCCGGTACCGGCGCGTGCGGCATCCACACTCGTGCCCGCGCACAGCACGAGCGCGATACTAGTCAGAATCGAACGCATGCGATTTGAATCCTCCGGCGACACGTCGCGCGCGCGTCCGCGCGGGCGACACGCCCGTTCGCAGGGGACGCAGGGGGGTCAAGACCTAGAACGAAAAATACAGCGACCAGCGATGCACGCGCTCCAGCGTTTCGGCCTGCGGAACGTTCGCATAGTCGAGCGACAACTTGTCCTTGTAAATGAAACCGAGCCCGTACGTGGGCGCATTGAAATCGCCGTCGTCGTCGTACACGTAGCCCAGTCGGCCCGCGAGCAGGTTCACGTAGCGGTACTCCGTACCCACGTGCCAGATCTCGCTGCGACGCGTGTCGACTTCGTCGTCGATCAACCAGACCAAGCTCTGCTCCACGTCGAGGGTGAGCAGAAGGTTGCTGATGTCGTCGCTGACCGCGGTCCACGCCGTGCCCAGTCGGGCCGTGATCGGGAGCGGGTCGCTCTGCTCGCGGTCGATGAACGCGATGTTCGGGCCCATGTTGGTCACCGCGAACCCGACGTTGAGTCGCTGCTTGGGCATTTTCCACAGCGTGCCGACGTCGACCGCGAAGCTCGTACCCGAGCCTTCGGCGTTGTCCTGGGTGAACTCGTCGGGCGCGTAGTCGACGCGAATGAACTTCATCGAGATGCCGGCGCCGACGTTGTCCGCGAGGCTCATCGCGAACGACGCGCTGAGCGTGCCTTCCCAGCTCGTAAACGTGCCGAGCGGGGTGCCGGCGGGGTCGGTGGCGACGCTCTCGCCGTAGGTGAGATAAATCAAACTGATGGCCCAGGTGCCCACGTCGCCGGCGCGCTGGGAGTAGCCCAGGAACTCGTAATACACGTCGGAGGCCAGGTCGGGGACCAGCTGGCTGTGCATGAAAGCCAGGTTTCGCTGCTTCGAGAACGCGAGCCCGCCCACGTTCCACCACTGGGCGGTGGCGTCGTCGGACACGGCGACGAAGGCCTCGCCCATTCCGTTGGGACGTGCGCCGGGGGGGATGGTGAGCGACGGCACGCCCGCTTCTCCGACTGCGAATGCACTCCCGTGGGCTGCCAACGCCGCCGCCAGCAACGCGCCACCCAGTAACCGTTTACGCATCATGAAATCCTCCTAACTGGCTAAGAATACTAATGCTATCAGGGGTTCCGGGTCAAGGCGCCCGACTACCGTATCTTGGACATCTTGCCGCGCAGGACCACCGGCGCGCGCTCGATTCCCACGAAGTCCACCGTCGCGACGTAGAGGTAGGTGCCGTTGGCGAGTTCGCCGCCGGCCGCGTCGCGACCGTCCCACTCGATCCACGCTTCTCCGCCTTCGCGGACGTCCTCGATCGTGCGTACCCGCTTGCCCGACACCGTGTAGATCTCCAGCTCGATCGAGGCCCGGTTGGAAAGTCGGAACAGGAGTTGGGTCGAGGTTTGGAAGGGGTTCGGGTAGTTCAACACCGCCTCGGCGTAGTAGTTCTGCGCGTCGGTCACGTCGAAGACCAGCGTGTCGAGTGTCGTCGACCCGAAGCTGTCGCTGACCTTGTACACCAGCCGGTGCGGGCCGGGCGTGAGGTCCGGCAGCGGAAACAGGAGCACGCCCGAGGTATCGATTCCGCCGTGGTCGAATTGGAAGAACTCGTTGACGTCGATCGGGAGCGGGAGCTTGTCGATCAGCATCGCCTGCTTGCCCTCGTTGGTGGTCGACAGAATGTTGATCCCGTCCTGGTCGCGCACCACCGCGCGCACCGTGTCGCCCGGCTTGACCACCTTCAGACCGCTCTTGAAGCCCAGGTCCACGCGCGGCGCGCCGTCGATGGGGCGCAGCGCCAGCGTGTCGGCCAGCGAGGGCGGCACCACGACCAGCACGCTGTCGATGGTGGCGCCGGCGTCGTCGCCTCCCTGGTTGGCGTACGCGCTCGCGGCCGCCAGCGTCCCCGTCGCCGCGTAGCGCGGAACGCGGAAGCTCACTTCGAACTCCCCGTTGGTCACGTCCGCGGTCCCGTCGTACATCGTGCCACCCGGAATGTGATACGTCATGAACGCGGGCGACGTGCAGCGCGTGCCGTAGACGCGCCGCGCGGACGGCTCGCGCACCTGAACGTCGACCGTACCGGTGAAGGTGGGGTCGGGGGCGCCGT
>DASPGK010000332.1:0-3236 GCA_035620655.1 Candidatus Krumholzibacteriia bacterium | reverse complement strand
GGACGAAGCCGCCGCACGCAAAGCCCTCGAGGCCCTGTTCGACGCCAAATTCTACGAGGAATAGGACCGACGCCACCATGGCTGCGAAACCCGAGTACGAGCGCCGGGGCATCTCGGCGGCACCGGGGATCGTGATCGGCCCGGCGTTCGTCCGCGACGCCGAGCGCCTGCACGTCCCCCAAAAGCTGGTCGAGCCGCCCGCCGTCGAAGGCGAGGTCGCGCGCTTTCTGCAGGCCCTCACCGACACCGCGCGCGAGCTGCGCGCGTTCAAGTCCGACATCGCGCGCCGCATGGGCGACGACCACGCCCGCATCTTCGACGCGCACCTCTTGATCCTCGAAGACCGCATGCTGGTCGACGAAACCGCGGCCGTGATTCGCAACGAGCGCCTAAACGCGGCCGCCGCGTTCGAGAAGGTGATCGGCAAGGTGATCGCGTCGATCGCTGGCATCGAAGACGAGTACCTCAAGGAGCGCACCATCGACGTGCAGGACGTGCGCAAGCGGATCATTCGCAATCTGATCGGCAAGGATACCCGCGCCGCCAACCGCCCCTCGGAACCCAGTGTTCTGGTTGCCCACGACCTCTCGCCGAGCGACACCGCCCAACTCGACCGCCGCATCGTGCTCGGTTACGTCACCGACCTGGGCGGGCGTACCTCGCACACCGCCATCCTCGCGCGCTCGCAGGGGCTGCCCGCGGTGGTGGGGCTCGAGAACTTCGTGGGCCGCGTGGAGACCGGCGACACCGTCATCGTCGACGGCAACGCGGGCAGCGTCATCGTCAATCCCACGCCCACCACGATCGAGCAGTACGAGAACGAGATCGCGCGCTTCCGTGAGCTCGAAGAGCAGCTCCTGACCCTCACCGGCTATCCGGCCCACACGCTCGACGGCCGCTCGTTCACGCTGAGCGCGAATCTGGACTCGTCCGACGAAATCGACTCGGTGATCGAGCACGGGGGGCAGGGCGTGGGGCTGTTTCGCACCGAGTACTTCTTCATCTCGCAGGAGTACCTGCCGAGCGAGGAGGACCAGTACAAGGTCTACCGCCAGGTCGCCGAGCGCATGGAGGGCAAGCCCGTCGTCATTCGTACCCTCGACATCGGGGGGGACAAGATCGCGAGCTATCTCAATCGTTCGCCCGAATTGAACCCGTTCATGGGCTGGCGCGGCATTCGTTTCTGTTTGACGCGAAAAGACATCTTCAAGACCCAGCTGCGGGCGATCTACCGCGCCAGCGCGCACGGCCAGATCAAGATCATGTTCCCCATGATCTCGCAGATCGAAGAGGTGCTGCGCGCCAAGGAAATCTGCGCCGAGGTGCGCGAGGACTTGAAGCGCGAGCGCTACAAGTTCGACGAAAGCGTCCCGCTGGGCATCATGGTGGAAACACCGTCCGCGGTGGCGCTGGCCGACCAGTACGCGCGCGAGGTGGACTTCTTCTCGATCGGCACCAACGACCTGATCCAGTACACGATGGCGGTGGACCGCGGGAACAGCAAGATCGCGCATTTGTATCAGCACTTGCAGCCGAGCATCCTCCGCCTGCTGCGACTTACCGTCGAGGCGGCCCGCAAGCGCAAGATCCACGTGAGCGTGTGCGGCGAGATGGCGGGCGATCCCCTCTCGGTGCCGATTCTGATCGGCCTCGGGATCGACGAGTTCAGTGTGAGTCCCAATATGATTCCCGAGATCAAGCGCATCATTCGTTCCGTAACCTTCGACGAGTGCCGAGCGCTCCTGCGGAGGGTCGCGCGTTTCCGCACCACCAACGAGATCGAAACCGAGATCGACGCGTTCTTGAAATCGCACGCCCATAACGGAAGGAATGGCTCGTGACCATGCAGGCTTTACGAGAGCGCTTCGACGCCACCGACATGCTCGGGCGCATCCTCGCGTTCCCCGACCAGATGGAAGCGGCCTGGAAGGTGGGGGCCGCGTTCGCGCGCGCCGTCGAGCCGCTGGCCGCGAAGGAATTCGAGCGGGTGGTGGTCGCGGGCATGGGCGGCTCCGCCATCGGCGGCGACCTCGCGAAGTCGTTCTTGTCCGATAGAGCGGCGTCTCCCATCGTGAGCTGCCGCGACTACGCGCTCCCGAAGAACGTCGCGCGCGGGGCACTGTTCGTCGCGTCGAGCTATTCCGGAAACACGGGCGAAACGCTCGCGGCCTACGACGCCGCGCGCGGGGTGGCCTCCGCGATGGTCGCGGTGACGAGCGGCGGCGAGCTGGCCGCGCGCTGCGCGCGCGACAAGGTCCCGTGCTGTATCATCCCCGGTGGCATGCCGCCGCGGGCGGCGATCGGGTTCTCGCTCTTGCCGATGCTGCACCTGCTACGCGCGGCGGGAGCCGCGCGCTTCGACGATTCGGAGTACCACGAAGCGCTCTCCGCCGCGCGCGCGACCTGCGCCGACTACGCGCCGTCGCGCGAGGACAACCGCGCCGTCGCGCTAGCGCGCGACCTCCACGGCAAGACGGCGTTTGTGTACGCAGCACCGTCGTTGTTAGAAGGAGTTGCGCGCCGGTGGTCGTGCCAGTTCAACGAGAACGCGAAGACGCTCGCGCACTTCGCGTTCTTTCCCGAGCTGAATCACAATGAGATCGTCGGCTGGGAAGTGGGCGACCTGATGGCAAAGGCGGTCATCCTCTCGCTCGAGGACCGCGAGGACCATCCCATGACGCGCCGCCACACCGAGGTGGGGCTTTCGCTCATGAAACCGTTTGCAGGCAAGATCGAGCGTTTCGAAGCCCCTTCGGGCGGGCGCTTGTCCCGCATGCTCGCCACCATGCTGCTCGGCGACTTCGCCAGCGTGTACCTCGCGTACCTCAACGGCGTCGACCCGACTCCCGTAAGGAAGATCGACGCGTTGAAAAAGGAGATGTCTCGTTGAAAGCGATCATTCCGGCCGCCGGTATCGGCACGCGGCTCAGGCCCCACACCTACACGCTGCCCAAGGCACTCCTGTACGTGGCGGGGAAACCCATCATCTCCCACATCCTCGACGACGTGGTTCCGCTGGGTCCCAGCAGCATCGTGCTGATCGTGGGCTACAAGGGCGAGCTGATCGAGCAGTTCGTGCGCAAGAAGTACCCGCAGGTGACGGTCGACTTCGTGTTCCAGGAGGAGCGGCGGGGGATCGGCCACGCGGTGGACCTGACCCGCAAGGTCGCCGACACCGGCGAGCCGCTCTTGATCGTCCTGGGCGACACCATCATCAAGACCGACTTGAAGAAGGT
>DASPGK010000331.1:0-4441 GCA_035620655.1 Candidatus Krumholzibacteriia bacterium | reverse complement strand
TCTTGGCCGGGAGCCAGATTTCCCCGCAGCCCGTCATGGATGGCAGCGGCGGCGTGGTCATCGCCTGGTACGACATCCGGAACTTGAGTCACTACGACATCTACGCACAGCGACTCAATTCGTCGGGAACACCCCAATGGGCGGCCAACGGGGTGGCGCTCTGCACCGCCCTCGGCGACCAATACAGCCCCGTCGTCGCTTCCGACGGGGTGGCGGGCGCGATCGTCGCGTGGCACGACAATCGCACCGAGCCCGCCTACGACATCTACGCGCGCCGGATCAGCTCGGCCGGCGCACCGCTATGGCAAGTCGATGGCGTCGAAATCAGCACCGGCTCGGGTTCGCAGGAAACCCCCGCCATCGTGTCCGACGGCGTGGGGGGAGCCATCATCGCGTGGGCGGACAGCCGAAGCGGCAACTTCGACATCTATGCCCAGCGTGTGACGGGCCCGGGCATCCCGATGTGGGCGTCCAACGGCGTGGCCATTTGTTCGGCGTTCGACGATCAATCGGTGCTGTCGATCGCTTCCGACGGGGCTTCGGGAGCCGTCGTCGCGTGGGCCGACCATCGGTTCGTACAAAGCGACGTCTATGCGCGTCGCGTCAACGCGAACGGCCTGCCGATATGGACCTTCGACGGCTCGCCCATTTGTAGCGCCGCCAACAATCAAGATGTCGCGATGGTTGTCTCGGACGGTGCCGGCGGCGGGATCATCGGCTGGGTCGACGGCCGAAGCTGGGCGCAGATCTACGCGCAACGCGCCGAGCCGCGCTACGGCACCTGGGGACGCCCCGAGCCGACCATCGATTCGGCCGATGACAACCCGGGCGACGAAGGGGGTCAGGTGATCGTTCGGTGGATTTCGAGCGAACACGATCGCTTCTACTATCCGGGCATCTCGCACTATTCGGTGTGGCGCGCGACCGACTTCGTCGCTGCGCAAGCGTCCGTGACGTCGCCGCGCATGATCGAGAGTCCCGCGGAGGTCTCCCGAGACTTCACGGGCGCCGCGATCTGGGAAGAGCCGACGGCGAACGGCCCCGTGTTCTGGGAGTGGGTCGCCAATCAGAATGCGTTCTACCAGGACACCTACAGCGTCCTCGCGCCCACCCGACAAGACGAAGTCCCCGGTGTGCCCGCGCCGCACTACTTCAAGGTGATCGCGCACGAAGCGAACTTCCCGCAGACGCGCACGTGGGAGTCCGCCGTCGTGAGCGCGTATTCCCTCGACAACCTCGCGCCGCCCGCTCCGCGCGATCTCGTCGGCGCGCCGACCTTGTGGGACATTCCCCTTTCGTGGAGCATCGACGCGACACCACCCGACTTCAGCCACTACGCCGTGTATCGCGGGTCCGCGGTAGTTGCGCCCTTACCCCAGTACCTGATCGGAACGTCGTTGCAAACCCACCACGTCGACAACAGCCCGCCGGGCGGGATCCTGCGTTACATCGTGACCGCCATCGACGTGCACGGAAACGAAAGCGCGCCGTCCAACGAGTGGTCGCCATCCGGTGCGACACCGGTGGGAGACGCGCCTTCCATCGCGGCACTCGCCGTGCTCGACAACGTTCCCAATCCCTTCAACGGGACCACCACGTTGCGCATCGGCTTGCCGAAGGCGAGCGGCGTGGAGATCGAGGTCTTCGATGTGGGGGGACGGCGCGTTCGCGGTGAACACGCCGGCATATTGGCGGCCGGCTGGCGAGAGTTCGCTTTCGACGCCCGCGACGAGGACGGCGGCGCGCTCCCGAGTGGTGTCTACTTCTATCGCGTGCGAGCCGCCGGCGAGACGGTCACGCGCAAAATGGTGATCGCCCGGTAGGCGTTCGCGCGTCGCCCGTGTGGCGGCAACGCGGCGCTCTAGCGGTAGAGCGCCTTGATCGTGCCCCACGTCACGGACTGGGTCTTCGTCGTCGTGCACAGTATTCCGAGCGCCCCGATGGCCTGCCCGCAGGGCGAGAACGTCGCGGTGCACTGCGACGTCTGCTGGATGTAGACGTTTCCGCTACCCGGAATACCGCAGAAGAGCGGGTCGACCGAGATGTTGCTCCCACCGTCGACCGCGCAGATCGCGTCCCCACCCACGTTGCCCCAGATGTCGTTGCACGTGAATACGGTATTGAACGGTCCCGTCGTACAGTCGATGCCGCCGCCGCCCGCACTCGTGCAGATGATGTTCTGGTAGACCTGCCCCGTGATCGGCCCCTTGAGTGCGAGCCCGCCGCCCGCCGGAGCCCAGTTGTCCACGATCGTGTTGTTGTGGATGGTCGAGTTCCCCTTGAACACGAAGATGCCGCCGCCCGCGAGGGTCGCGGTGTTGCCGCTCACGATGTTGTACCGAACCGTCATGTCGGTGTTGTCGAGGCGGATCCCCCCACCCTGCGCCCCGAGCCCGTTCTTGACCGTGAAGCCGTGCAGGACCGAGCCGTCCGCGTTTACGAAGATGAATCCCTGCCCGCTGCCCTGGCAGTCGAGGATGGTGTTGTACGCCGTGGACTCGGACACGATGGTGATCGACTTGCTGTCCACGAGCACGTTGACGTTGCCGGCGCCGGTGTAGGTCCCAGGCGCGACGAGCACAGAGTCGCCGTTCGCGGCGAGGTCCACACCGCCCTGGATGGTGGTGGTGTCGCCGCCACCGCCGGGGTGGACGTACCACGTTGCGGCCTGGACGGGAGTCGCGGCCAAGGATACGAGGATTGCAACGAGCGAACGGTAACGGACTCGCATAGGACGCTCCTTCGGACAGCCCGGGCGCGCGCTTCCCAATCGGAGCGCGGCACCTCAATAATAGATAGGAGCAATCCGTGTTCCATCGCGCGCCTGTGCGCGGGCGGTTCTTCGCGGTGGCGCGTCGTTTCCGTGGATTCCCGGGAAGGGAGAGACGTGCTGAACAATCCGACTCGTGATCCGCCATCGTGACGGACTCCTCGAACAGCCGTTGCCCGAGCACCGAGGACTCCGCTAGAATTGACGGTGACCGTTGAGTTCCATCCTTCCAGGAGAGGCTGAAGCATGCGTTTGAAACCCTGGCTCCTCGTCCTCGCGGCCATTGGACTCTCGTCATTTGCCACCGGCCGCGCGGCCGGCCGGACGATGACCTCCAACCCGCGCGTCCAGTCCGTCCGCGGGTTCTACGCGGCCTTGGTCGACGAGATGTCGCGGGCGGGGTACGACGAGGGCGAGCGCTCGCTCCTCGCGCACCCGCACGACTACTACGGACGCTATCTCGATCAGCGATCCCGCGATTACGTGGCGCTGACGGTCATGCCCCGCATCGCCGATGCCATTTCGTTCTTCGAGCTGGAGGGTCGACCGAAGCTGCGCATCTTCGACTTGGGGTGCGGCTTGGGGATGCAGTCCCTCATCTTCGCGAGTCTCGGCGCCACCGTGGTCGGCGTCGACGTCCGCGAGGAGTCCATCCAGTTGTGCCGCAAGCGCAAGGCGTACTACGAACGCGAGCTGGGCCGCGAGCTGGACGTCGAGTTCCATTGTTGCGACTTTACCCGCGCCAACGTCGCAGACTTCGATCCCCCGTTCGACGCGTTGTTCAGCATGTCGGCCTTCTCCTATGTGAAGCCGCTCGATCGAACCGCGCGCCGCGTATCGCAGCTGCTCTCGGCGGACGGCCGCGTATTCCTCTACGAGGAGAACGCCTCCTTCGCGCTGGATCGCTGGAAGCGATCGGAGACGCTCCCAACGCCGGCCGAGGTCGAGCGGGCCCTCGCCGCCGAGGGGTTCCGGACCGAGGTCCTGCGCGGAGCGGGCTCGATTCCCAGCGGCCTGTGGCGCGTCCCCGGGCTGAACGAGACCATGCTCGTTCCCGCCAATGAAGTGCTTAGGAGAAGTCTTCGCCTGTCTTTCAAATACGTCCTGGCGATGGAACGGCGCGGCTAGGCACGCGTGCACGCTGGTGATCGCGCGGCAGGCTACCGGAGGTTGCTGATCAGGACGACGTCGCGGCTCTGCGTTCCCGCGCGGACGACGACCCTCTTGCTGTCGAGCGTCCAGTCGAACTCGACGATGTCCTCGCCGTCAAACTTGGTGATCTGCTTGGGGGCACTGCCGTCGGCGTTCACGACCCACAGGTTTTCCCCGTTGTCGTCGTGACGCACGACCGCGATGCGTCGCAGATCCGGCGACCATTCGTGGTCGGTCAAGCGCCCGTCGGTGAAGTGCGTGATCTTGCGCGCGGACCCGCCCGACGAGTAGTCCATCGCGTAGACGTTGCGCGCGGGGTCGTTGCGGTCGATGTAGGTCCACTCGCCCGGCCCGCCTTCGGACGGATCGATGGCCTGCGGCGGCGACGTGAAGCGATAGACCTCGCTGCCGTCCTCCAGGGAGACGATGCGGAAAACGGTCTGCACGAGTCCGCTCGCGTCGGGCTCGAGCTCGACGGCACCCACGCTCTTACCATCGTTGGTGAAGAAACCGATCCCC
>DASPGK010000330.1:0-6635 GCA_035620655.1 Candidatus Krumholzibacteriia bacterium | reverse complement strand
ATCTACCGCGGCGACTACATCGTCAACTGGTGTCCGGTCGATCAGACCGCGATCTCGGACGAGGAAGTCCAACACGAAGAGCGCGAGTCGAAGCTGTATTGGATTCGCTACCCGTCGCCGCACGGGGAGGTCGTGGTCGCGACCACGCGCCCGGAGACGATGCTGGGGGACACGGGCGTCGCGGTCAGCCCCGAGGACGCGGCCAAACGGCACCTGGTCGGAAAGACCTGCACGCTGCCGATCATCGGCCGCGAGCTCCCGATCGTCGCCGACGCCGCCGTGCAAAAGGAGTTCGGCTCGGGCTTCGTCAAGGTCACACCCGCGCACGACCCGGTCGACTACGGGATCGGCAAGCGCCACAACCTCGCGACCGTGGTGGTCATCGATCGTACGGGCAAGATGACCGCGCAGGCGGGCGCCGATTTCGCGGGGCTCGATCGCTTCGAGGCGCGCGCGAAGGTGATCGAGCGACTCGAGCACGACGGGCTCGTCGTCAAGGTCGAGCCGCACCGCCACGCGGTCGGTAAGCACGACCGCTGCGGCACCGTCATCGAGCCGCTCTTGTCGACGCAGTGGTTCGTCAAGATGGCGCCGCTGGCCGAACCCGCGGTCCGCGCGGCCGAAACCGAGGCCATCACGTTTTATCCCGAGCGCTGGCGCAACGTCTACATGTCGTGGATGACCAACATTCGGGACTGGTGCATCTCGCGTCAGCTTTGGTGGGGGCACAGGATCCCGGTGTGGTACTGCGACGATTGCGACCACCTGACGGTCTCGCGCACCGACCCGACCCGGTGCGAAGGCTGCGGCGGAGCGAAGATTCGCCAGGACGAAGATGTGTTGGACACGTGGTTCTCGTCCTGGTTGTGGACGTTCTCACCCCTGGGATGGCCCGACGAAGACGCGCCCGATTTAAAGCGCTATCACCCGACCTCGGTGCTCGTCACCGGCTCGGAGATCATTTTCTTCTGGGTCGCGCGCATGATCATGGCCTCGCTCGAGTTCATGCGCGAGGTACCGTTCCGTCATGTGTTCTTGACCGGCATCGTGCGCGACGGACAAGGCCGCAAGATGAGCAAGTCGCTGGGCAACTCGCCCGACCCGCTCGACATCATCGACAAATGGGGGACGGACGCGTTTCGATTCACGCTCTCGATGCTCTCACCGCCGGGCAAGGACGTCTTTTTCGACGAAGCCAAGCTGGAGCTGGGGCGCAATTTCGGAAACAAGATGTGGCAGGCGTCGCGCTTGATCCTGGGGGCGGTCGACAAAGAAGGGAAACCGCTCTTCAAGGAAAATGCGAACGGCGATTTTACGTCGACCCTGGCGTTCAGGCCCGAGTACGCGTGGGAGGACCGCTGGATTCTCTCCGCGCTCTCGCGCTGCGCGTCGGATACCAACCGGTGCTTCGAAGAATGGCGCCTCAACGAGGGTGCCGCGCGTGTCTACGACTTCTTCTGGCACGATTTCTGTGACTGGTATCTCGAGCTCGCGAAGGTCCGGCTGTACGGGGAGGGCGACAAGCGCACGGTGCTCGCGGTGATGGTCCACGTGCTCGGCGAATCGCTCAAGCTCATGCACCCGCTCATGCCCTACATCACCGAAGAGATCGCGAGTGCCTTGCCGACGTCGAACGGACGGCTGCTTTTGGAGCACGCGTATCCGCAGGGCGACGGGCGCGCCCTCGACGCCGAAGCCGAAGGCCGCATGACGGTGCTGCGCGACGTCGTCACCTCGGTGCGCAACGTGCGCGCCGCCTACCGCGTGAATCCGGGGCTCAAGATCCCCGTGCGCGTGCGCGCCCACGAACCCAAGGCATCGCTGGTGCGCGAGGCGACCGACGGCATCGTGCGCCTGGCAGGAGTCGCGACCCTGGAGGTCGGGCCCGACGTGGCCAAGGAGAAGGGAAGTGCCGCTACGCCGATCGGTGACCTCGAGGTCGTCATCCCGCTCGCGGGCGTGGTCGACGTGGAGGCCGAGCGCGCGCGCCTGACACGCGAGCGGGAGAAGGTCGACGCCGAGCTCTCCGAGGTGGCGCGCAAGCTGGCCAACGAGGGCTTTGTCGCCAAGGCCAAGCCCGAGGTGGTCGAGCGCGAACGCGCGCGCCGGGAGCGGCTCGAGACCGAATTGTCGAAGCTGGTCGAGTCGCTGGGGCTCTTGGGGCATTGACCGGCCGCTTGACGGCGTGGGACGATGGGGCAAGAAGGGGGTGACGCGTGAATAACGAGGGCAAGACGATCGGCGAGATGCTGCGCGCGGCGCGCGAGGAGAAGAACCTCACCGTCGAGCAGGCCAATCGCGAGACGCGCATTTCGGTGCAGACCATCCGCTCGCTGGAACGCGACGACTTCGGCGCGTTTCCGAGCGAGACCTACCTCAAGGGCTTCCTGCGCAACTACGCCGAGTTCCTGGGGCTCGACGGCAACGCGCTGTGGTCGATGGTGGCGAGCCGCTCCAGCGGCGGGAGCGGAACGGGCCCGTCGTGGGAGATCGAATCCGCGCTCAAGGAAGAGAAGCTCGGCCCCCCGCCCGTCATTCGCCGCCTGATCCTCCCGCTGCTGGTTCTCCTGGTCGTGTTGTTCGTGTGGATGTGGCTGCGCGAGAAGCGCCGCGCCGACCGGGTCGAACAGAGCGCCGTCGAGGCGGTCGTCGAGATCGGAGCAGCGGGGTGATCGATTTGGCCCCCGGCTTCGACCTCGTCTCGCACTACCGACCCACCGGCGACCAACCCCAAGCCATCCGCGCCCTCGTGCAGGGTCTGCGCGATCACACGCGCGACCAGGTCCTGCTGGGTGTGACCGGATCCGGCAAGACCTTCACCATTGCCAACGTCATCGCGGAGGTGGGCATGCCCACCCTCGTCATCTCGCACAACAAGACGCTGGCCGCGCAGCTGTACGGCGAGTTCAAGGGCTTCTTTCCCCACAACGCGGTCGAGTACTTCGTGAGCTACTACGATTACTACCAGCCCGAGGCCTTCGTGCCGTCGACCAACACCTACATCGCCAAGGACGCCTCCATCAACGACGACATCGATCGCCTGCGCGTACGCGCGACCAGCTCGCTCATGACGCGCAAGGACGTCATCGTCGTGTCGAGCGTGTCGTGCATCTACGGCCTGGGCTCGCCCGAGATGGTGCGCGCGATGACCATCGAGATGGCGGCCGGCGACTCCCTCGACCGCGAGGATCTGCTGCGCAGCCTGATCGACATCCAGTACTCCCGCAACGACGCCGCCTTCACCCGCGGTACCTTCCGCGTGCGCGGCGACGTGGTCGAGATTCGTCCCGCGTACGAAGAAGAGGCCATCCGCATCGAGTTCTTCGGTGATACCGTGGAATCGATCTCGATCGCGGACCCGCTGACCGGCAAGCGCATTCGCACGCTCGAGACGCTCACGTTGTTTCCGGCCAAGCACTTCGTGACGCCAGAAGACGTGATCAAGCGGGCGGCGCGCGAGATTCGCGACGAGCTGTCGACGCGCGTGGTCGAGCTGCGCGAGCTGGGCAAGCTGGTCGAGGCCCAGCGCCTGGAGTCCCGCACGCTCTACGACATCGAGATGCTCGAAGAAGTCGGTTACTGCAGCGGCATCGAGAACTACGCCCGCTATTTGTCCGGGCGCAAACCCGGCGAGCGACCCCTGACGCTGCTCGATTTCTTCCCGAGCGAATTCTTGTGCGTCGTCGACGAGTCGCACGTGACGCTCCCGCAAGTGGGCGGGATGTACCATGGAGACCGCTCGCGCAAGGTGACGCTGGTCGAGCACGGCTTCCGACTGCCATCCGCCCTCGACAACCGCCCGCTTACGTTCGACGAGTTCGACGCGCTGGTCCCGCGCTTCATCCATGTGAGTGCGACCCCGTCGGAGTTCGAGCTCGCGCGCACGAGGGGCGAAGTGGTCGAGCAGGTGATTCGGCCCACGGGCTTGGTCGACCCCGATATCGTGGTACGCCCCGTCGAGGGTCAGATCGACGACCTGGTCGAAGAGATTCGCACGTGCGCCGAGAACGGCGAGCGCGTGCTCGTCACCACGCTGACCAAGCGCATGTCCGAGGAGCTGACGGACTATCTGCTTTCGCTCGGCATCAGGGTGCGCTACCTGCACTCGGACATCGACGCGCTCGAGCGCGTGGAGATCCTGCGCGGACTGCGCCTGGGCGAGTTCGACGCCCTGGTGGGCATCAATCTGCTGCGCGAGGGTCTCGACCTCCCGGAGGTCTCCCTGGTCGCCGTGTGCGACGCCGACAAGGAAGGATTTCTGCGCAGCGAGCGTAGCCTCATTCAGACCGCGGGGCGCGCCGCGCGCCACGTGTCGGGGCGCGTGATCTTCTACGCCGACCAGGTCACCGACTCGATGCGGCGCGCCATCGACGAGACCCGTCGCCGGCGGGCACTCCAGCTGGCGTACAACACCGAGCACGGCATCACGCCGCGCGGGATCATCAAATCGCTGGACGAAGTCGCGCTCTCGACCGCGATTGCCGACGCCAAGCGCAAGGACGGCGCCGACGTGATCGTCGACGCGGGGTTGCCGTCGGAGGCTCTGGCCGCCGCCATCGAGGCCGAGATGCTGCGCGAGGCGCGCGACTTGAACTACGAGAAGGCCGCAAGCCTGCGCGACCGCCTGGACGAGATTCGCCTCGCGCTGGCGGCGACCGAGAATCGGACCGCGCCGCGGCGACTGCGCGGAAAGAGCGGCGAATGACCGCCCCGCACGGTGAGGCACAGCCGCTCGACGCGGCCCTGGTCGCGAGCCGGGTGGCCGCCGCGCTGTCCGAGGACGCGGCGGGCCACGACGCCACCAACGCGTTTCTCGCGCTCGGCGACGAATCGGCGCGCGCCGAGATCCGCGTGGCGAGCGCGACCGTGGCGTGCGGCGTCGACGTCGCGCGCGAGGTCTTCTTTCAAGTCGACGCGCGCATCCGTTTCGACGCGCATACCCGGGACGGCGCCCACCTCGAGGCCGGGGCGCGCGTGTGCGGACTCGCGGGTCCCGCGCGGTCTCTCCTTTCGGGCGAGCGCACCGCGCTCAATTTCCTGCAGCGACTGTGCGGCGTTGCCACCCTGGCGTCGCGTTTCGTTGCCGCGGTGGGGGGGACCGGTGTGGTCATCCTCGACACCCGCAAGACCACACCGCTGTGGCGCGACCTGGAGAAGTACGCGGTCCGCTGCGGCGGCGCCCGCAACCATCGCCACGACCTGGGTGCCATGATCCTGGTCAAGGACAACCATGTGCGCGCAATCGGGGGGCGCTCTGCGCTGGTTGCGCGCATCGCACAGTCGCCACGCGCGCCCTTCGTCGAAGTCGAGGTGGATTCGCTGGAGTTCCTGCGCGAGCTCTTGGCGTCGCCGGCCGCGCGCAACGTCGACCGCCTGATGCTCGACAACTTCACGCCCGAACGGGTCGCGGAGGCGATGGCCGACGTCGTCGCGTACCGCGCGCGCGGGGCGCGCCTCGAGGTCGAGGTCTCGGGCGGCGTCACGCTGGACACGGTGCGCGCGTTCGCGCAAGCGGGCGTGGACTTCATCTCCGTCGGCGCCTTGACGCACTCCGCGATCGCGGCTCCGATGAGCCTGGAGTTCCTGTAATGCCGCTGCCGTTCCCGTCCGCCGGGCCGTTGCCCGCCGACGTGCGTCGGCGCCTGGCCACCGCGTACTTCGGCCGGCGTGCGTACTTCTATCCCGAGACGGACTCGACCAACGACGTGGCACTCTCGCTCGCGAGCGCGGGGGAAGCGGAAGGCACCACGGTCGTGGCCGACTACCAGCGGCGCGGCCGCGGCCGGCGCGCGCACACGTGGTCGAGCCCGGCCGGAAAGGACCTTTTGTTCTCCGTGATCCTCCGTCCCGAAGGCGACGCGCGCCACGCGCTGCCGGTCACACTGGTGACCGCGACCGCCATTTCGGTCACGCTCTCGAAGCTCCTCGACGTCGACGTCATGGTCAAGTGGCCCAACGACGTCGTGACGGGGAGCGGCAAGCTCGCGGGCATCCTGGCCGAGTCCGCCTCGAGCGGCGGGCGCCTCTCGCACGTCGTGGTCGGCATCGGCGTCAACGTCAACGCGAGCGAGGCGGACTTCGCGGGCGATCTGCGCGGGCTGGCGGCGTCGTGCCGCACCCTCTCCGGCGTCGAGTGGGATCGCGCCGAGCTCCTGGCCGATCTCTTGGGGACCATCGAGGCGTATTACGACCGCTTCAAGCGCGACGGCTTCGGCACGCTATCCTCCGCGTACGAAGCCCGGCTCGCGCAAGCGAACCGGGTGGTCTCGTTCGAGCGCGACGGGGCGCGCTGGTCGGGGCGGGTGGCGGGTGTGTCGCCGGACGGCGCGCTCGTGGTTCGTCTCGACGACGGACGCAGGACCGAGCTCTTCAGCGAGCACGTCGAGGTGATCGCGTGATCCTGTGCGTCGACGTGGGGAACACCGCGAGCAAGTTCGCGCTGGTGCGAGGCTCGCGGGTGGTACGCCGCGCGGTGGTCGGGAGCGACGCCGGCCCGCGCGACCTGGCGCGCGCGTGCGCGCGCGTGGTGCGGGAGGCATCCTCGCTGGAGGCCGCCGCGCTGTCGTCGGTGCGGCCGCAGGCCACCGAGGCCGTGGTGCGAGCCATCGTGCGGGTGTCGACGCTGTACCCGATCG
>DASPGK010000329.1:0-7553 GCA_035620655.1 Candidatus Krumholzibacteriia bacterium | reverse complement strand
AATTGTCAAGGGGTGGGCAAGGAATTACGGGGTGTCTGAGTTCGACCGTCAGGGCGAACCCGGTACGTACTCGTAGATTGCGCCGCTCGGGTTCACGCCGCTGCGAACGCTTCGGATTCGCGCTCCGGCAGCTCGTCGTCGGGCCGGGATTCCGGGGCCGCCGCGGCCGCGGCCTCGTGCTCGGCGACGCGTTCACGCCACTCGTCGCGCATTTTGTCTTCGCGGTAGCGCTTGAGGAAGTACCCGATCGTCTCCACGCGAATCTTGATCGATCCGGCGGGCCGGTTCTCGTCGAGATCCTTGAAGGAGAAGTACGGCGTGCCCGAGCGCTCGATGATCTCCTCGACCACCGAGTAGATGGGGGCGTCGTGGCCGCATTTGAAGTTCGACAGCTCGAGGGCGACCAAGTTCGGGTGGCGCGCGGTGTACTTGGCGGCCCATACCTTTCGGCTCGTGTTCTCGCTGTAGGCGTTCTTCCACACGTCGGTGATGTCCATCGGGCTCGAGACGTCGCCGGCGCGGACTTCGTCGCCGAACAAACGATCCAGGATGTCGTCGTCGATGGGGAGCGAGTCCTGCGTGAAGACGGGATAGCCGAGCTTCTGGAACTCGACCAGGATCTCGTGGTTGATGCCGGGGTCGTTGTGGTACGGGCGCCCCAATACGACGATGCCGATCTTCTGCTCGGCTTCGAGCTCGTCGAGCACGGCGCGCGCTTCTCGTCTGATGGAGCCCTCGTACTCGGCGAGCGCCTTGTAACCCGCTTCCACCGCGCGCTCGTTCTCTTTTTCCGATACACCCAAGAGGTCCGCGAACGCCGCGAACATCTGGCGCGAGAACAAATGCTTCTGCGAGATGTTGACCAGGGGACAGAGATATTTGATGCCCTTCTTCGCGAACCAATCGCCTTCCTTGGTGAAGGCCGCCTTGACCGCCTCCGGCGTAGCGGTGACGGTCGGGCACGCACGGCAGTCCTGCGTGTTCGCGAGCGGACTGTTCAAGTCGTCGATCATCGGGAAGAAGATCACATCCAGCGGCTTCTTCTCGTGATGCTTGAACAAGAGATTGTGCACGTGCGGAATGCCGAGTTTGCTCGGGAAACACGGGTCGATGGAACCGCGCTTGGCACCCTCTTTGTAGAGCTCTTCGGTCGTGTAATCGGAGTACACGAGATTGTGGGGGCGGATCCCCAATGACTCGAAGTAGGCGCTGAACAGCGGGTTGGTGCTGTACTGGTTCAGCATGCGCGGGATGCCGATGCGGAAATCGGGGCGCTTCTTGATCGTCTCGACGCGCGCCTTCTGCGCCGAAGTGAACGCGTACTTGGGCGGAGCATCCGCAATGCTCTCGGGTTTGAAGCTCTTGAACACGTCACGCGCGCTCTTTTCGACGAAATTGGGCGCGGCTTTCAGCCGCGCATCCAGGTCCTTTTTGATCTCGCGCATCGACTCGACGTCCTCCACCAGGCCCTTCTCGCACGAGTTGTTGACGATCAGGCGGCGCGCGCCGGTTGCGAGCGGCACCTTCGACTTGCGCGCACCCGCGGTCGCCGGCGCGGTATCGACCTCGCCCTGGTCGCGCTTGATCACGCGCGACGCCTCGACGTCGATGAAGGTACGCAGGCACTCGTTCTTGCAGAAGTGGCAACGCGTGTCTTCGGAGGTGGTCGCGGTGTAGGAGATCACCTGCACCGCGTCGAGGCCGACAAAACTGGTCGTGCGCCCGTTCTCCCACAAGCGCGCGGCCTCCAGCGCGGCACCGATGGCACCGCTTTCGCCGCAGTGCTTGTGGATGATCACCTCGGGACCGTCGCCGTTGCAACGGAAGCGCGACTCGATGAAGTCGACCTGAGACTTGACGGCCGCGAGGTTGCGCTGGGTTCCGCCTTGCAGCACGAACCGCTTCCCCAGCTTGGCTAGGTTGGGTATCTGCGCGACGTAGAGCCAGATGTTCTTCGGCAAGACCGCGGCCAAGCCGGCCATGATCTCGCCCGCGGTCCAGCCCTGGCGCTGGAAGTCGACGATGTCGCTCTGCATGAACACCGCGCAGCCGTATCCGAAGGTCGGCATCTGCTCGGCGCCGAATGCGGTGTCGGCGAAGTTCTCGACCGGCACGCCGAACTCGCCCGCCGTGCTCTGCAAGAAATAGCCGTTGCCCGCGGAACACTGCGTATTGAGTTTGAAGTCCTTCACGCTCCCGCCGTTGAGGACCATGATCTTGATGTCCTGGCCGCCGACGTCGCAGATCACGTCCACGTCGTCGTAGAAGTGGAGCGCCGACTCCGCGTGCGCGACGGTTTCGACGATGGCGGCGTCGGCCCCGAGCACGTCGCGCAGGACGTCCTTGGCGTAGCCCGTGGTGCCGACCCCCAGCACCTCCAAACGCGCGCCTTGCGACTCGACGTGGCGCTGGATGTCGCCGATCACTTCGATGGTGTCCTTGATCGGGTTGCCCTTGGAGAGCTGGTAGGACTTCGCCAGCACTTCTTTCTCCGTGCTCAACAAGATGGCCTTCGTCGACGTGGAGCCGCCGTCCAAGCCGATGAACGCGCGCACCACTTCGCCGGGCGCGAAGCGCGCCGCGTCGAACGGCTCCGGCCGGTAGCGTTCCTTGAACGCCGCCAAGTCGTCGGAGGACTTGCTCAACCCCGCGCTGGCCTTGGCGCGCGACTGCTTGCGGCCGTTGGTGATGTAATCCTCGAGGTCGGCCCATCCTTTATAGGTGCCGACACCTTCGTCCTCGTCCTTGCCGTACTCCACCGCGCCGATGGCGGCGTAGTACTGCGCGTTCTGCGGCACCACGATCAGTGACTTGGGGTCCACCCCCTCGGGAATTGCGACCTCGCGTTCGCGCCACGTGACGGGAATGTTGTGCTGCCACGCTTCGCGCATGCCCTTAATGTACGTGTTGGGGCCGCCGAGTAGGATGACTTCGGGGCGAAGCGTGTGGCCGCGCGTCAAGACGGAGAGATTCTGACCGATGATGGCCTCGAACAGACTCGCCATCAACTCGCTGGTCGGGATGCCCTGCTTCTGCAAGCCGTTGATGTCAGTCTCCGCGAACACGCCGCATTTGCCCGCCACGTGGTGGAGCTTGATGCCGTCGTAGCCCTGCTGGCACAGCTCTTCGGGCGGGATGCGCAGCTTGGCGTTGATCTTGTCGATGACCGCGCCGGTGCCCCCCGCGCACTTGTCGTTCATCGACGGGATCTTCTTCTTGCGGCCGGTCTCGGGGTCTTCCTTGAAGACGATGATCTTCGCGTCCTGGCCGCCGAGCTCGATGACCGAGCCCGCGCTGGGGTGCATCTTTTCCACCGCGAGGCAGACCGCGTTGACTTCCTGCACGAACTTCGCTCCGATGCGCGGCGCGATGTTCATGCCGCCGCTGCCGGTGATGAAGACGCGGGCTTCCTTCTCGGCGACTGCGCGCGAGAGTCCGTCCACTTCGTCGTCGAAGCGCTTCAGGAACTCGAGGACCTTTTCGGGCTGCTTGGTTTCGTGGCGGTGGTAGTCCTGCCACAGGATCCGGTCGGATGCGAGATCCACGACGATCGCCTTGACGGTCGTCGAGCCGACGTCCATGCCGATGAGGAATCGGGTCGCGGGCATGGCGGGAGTATGGGCGAGGCCGGCCGAGGAGGCAACAGAATAGTGGACGCGCCGTCTTCTATCGGGCGGGGCGGGCGACGGCCGGCCGACTGCTCACGAGCGCCGCGCCAGGACCCATGTGTACTGCGTGCCTTCGCCTTGGACGTTTTCGATTCGCATCCTACCCGTCCGCAAGGCGGCGGTGACGTCGGTCATCGTGACCCGTGATCCCTGCCACGCCGGGTGATCGAGGTCGCGCGGGCCGCTCGTCGCGGAACTCGCGGGCGCAGACGTACGCCGCAAGAGCGCCCGCTTCCATCTCCTGAGCGCGACACGCAGCGGCGAGACGCGCGGCATGGTATTGATCTGGACATAGCACGCGCCCCCGGGTCGCAGCACGCGACCGGCTTCGCGGAGGTACGTCAGCGTGACGCGCGGGTCGGGAATGTGCTGGAAGACGATATACGAAAACACGAAGTCGAAGCTCGCGTCCGGATAGGCGGTCAGATCCGATCCGTTCCCGACATCGAGACGGACGTTGTCAATGCCGGCGAGATTCTCTTGCGCCTGCCGAATCATCTCCGGCGAGACGTCGAGGGCGGTCACGTGGCGAAAACGCCCCGCGAAGTACTTCGTCATCCGCCCCACACCGCACCCGATCTCGAGCATCGCTTCCTCGCCGGTGAAGCGACAGCCCGATTCCCCCAGGAACTTCTCCGCGAGGATCCCTCCCCACTTCCAGAACTCCGCCGGGTCCTGCTGGTCATACGCCCGGTACGACGAGATGTAGTACATCGCGTTCTCGCGCGCCTTCTGGTCCCAGAAGTCGCGCATCGAGGCGTCGGTCGGCGTTTGGTCGTGCGGCATCGCTCCATGTTAGCACGACCGCGTCGCTACTGCGTGGCGGATTCCCCTCTACTTCAACAGCACCATCTTCTTGGTATCGACGAAGGCCCCCGCGCGCATCCGATAGAAGTACACGCCCGACGCGACCCGCTGACCGCGGTCGTCGTCGCCGTTCCATTGCACCGAGAAAACGCCGGCCGGTCGGTGTTCATCCACCAGCGTTCGCACGCGACGGCCGGCGACGTCATAGATCGTGATGTTCACGTTCGCGCCGCCGTCTGGGATGTCGTACGCGATCGTGGTAATCGGATTGAAGGGGTTGGGAACATTCGCGTGCAGCGCGAACGACTCCGGCAACGGGGTATCGTCGACAGCCGTGGCCGTGATCGCACCGATCACGAACGGGGAGAGCGAGGTCACGCGACCGCAGATCTCGTTGCTCCACGGGTCGCGGCTCGTGGTCACGTCGACCCACATCGAGCCGTCGTAGTGCAGGAGCGCCAGGTCCTCTTCGGGACCGGGAATGCTGTTCTCGTCGTAGCTGAGACAGACGTCGACGCCTCCTGTGTACAACGCGTCCGTGAAAATGTTGAAGTAGATCTGGGGGTCGTTGGGACTGCCGATCGAATAGCCCGACACCGGAACCGGCGGAGTGTAGGGATTCTCGACGAACGTGTTGCCGACGGTGTTCACGTTGTCGAACGTGGCCCTCCCGCGAATCGCACCGTTCGCGTCGACGAGGTTGACGAGCTGCGATGGTCCAGACGACGTGTTCAGGTGCTGGATGGGGACCGATACTTCGGACGTGTTGCCGAACATGTCGGTCGCGGTCGCGTTGATGAAGGTGCCGGGCGGCACGGGTGCGGGCGGTGCAACCGCAAACGAAGCGGAGCCGCTTGCGTTCAGATGAATAGTCGCTCCGCCGATGAAGTGCGCCGCCTGGATGCAGCACGCAGGCGACCAGTAGAAATGGAGAAACAGTGGCTGGTACGGTGCCCCGGTCATGGTCCCGGTGATCTGATTGCCAACGGCCGAAGTGAATTCGGGGTAGTTCTGCCGCTGGTTCGGCCCCGTGTCGCCGTCGCCCGCGTCGTTTACATCAAATCCGTCCGCGCCCAGATCGATCAAACCCATCGTATTCGAGACCATCGTGTTTCCGACGATCGCGTTCGAAATTGTGCCGGAGCCTTCCACGAGCACGCCGTAGTGCGTGTTCCCCATGATGAGGTTGCCCTCGGCGGGATTAAAAGGCGGCGCGATTGAACTCGACCCGACGCGCGCATTGGTGGCACCGTTCATGATTCGAACGCCTGACCAATTCGAGAGGGGCGAGATTGCATCCGACCTCACGCCGATGTAATTGCCATATACCTCCACGCCCCCGGCACCGTCGATCTGGATGCCCGCCGATAAGGAATTGCAGATCACATTGCGTGCGGCCGGTGTGACCCCGCCCACGAGGCAGGCGCCGGGGGCGAGGATGCGGATGCCGTCGACCTGAGGGTTCGCGCCAGCGGCCAGCCCCGACGCATCGGTACCGATGTAGTTGCCTTCGATCGCGACACCGGCTGCTTCGACCAGAACGCAGGCCGGGTTGAAGCCGCTGATGGCGACGCCGCGCAGCGTGCCCAACGCTTGAAAATGAAGCCCCGCCGCAAAACTTGACCCGGAAATCTGAATCTTGATCTGCGCGTTCGACGGGCTCCCGAATGGATTGGTATTGGGCGACGCGCCCGGCTGCGTGAACCCGTCGATGGTGAGTGCATCGGTGACGGCGGGCAGGCCCTGGACCATCACGTCGATCACATGCGGCCCGGCGCCGGGGATATCGAAGCGGATCACCTGCGGTCCCACGATCGCATTCGCCTGGGCGATGGCGCTGCGCAGGGTGCCGGTCACGTAGACGTCGGCGGTCGAATTGACGGTGAACGAAACCACCTGGCCGTCGCTTTGAATGCGCTGGGCGTAGATGTCACGCCCGGACCGCCGGTCGTCCCACACCACCACGGCGCCACCATCGTTCGCGAACATGACGGGCCAGGCCTGATCGCCGGCGGCGGTGCACACTGCGACTCCGTCCGGTGTCCACTGCGGAGAGCCCGCCATGCTCAACCGCTGCGCGTAGATGTCGAGGTTGCCCGAGCGACCGTCGAACCACGAGATAATGGCGCCGCCGGAACCGTCTTGAACGATCGCGGGCATTTCTTGGCCCTCCGTCGCTGTGCACACCGCGACGCCGTCGGCTGTCCACTGCGCGGCACCGGCTCCACTCATGCGCTGGGCGTAGACATCGTACGAACCACTGCGCAGGTCGCCCCACGTAACGATGGCTCCCCCCAATCCATCCCGAATGATGCCTGGGTACGTTGCGTCGAATTGGGCGCCCGCCGCGGCGCAGACCGCCACACCGGCGGGATTCCACTGCACCGCGCCCGCGGAGTTGACGCGTTGAGCGTAGAGGTCCCATTCACCGCGTTGGTCCGACCATACGATGATGGCGCCGTTCGACCCATCCGAGACGATCACAGGATACGACTGGTCGCTCGGGTCCGTGCACACTGCCACACCGTTCGCGGTCCACTGCACCGCACCGGCCGAGTTGACCCGTTGCGCGTAGATGTCGCCGGCATCCACCGGTGTCGCTGCGCTGTGCCACGTGATGATCGCACCGCCGTTACCGTCGGTAGCAATGGTTGGGGGGAACTGTGTCGACGTTGGCGTGCAGATGGCGACGCCGTCCGCGGTCCACTGCACCACACCGGCTGCGTCGATGCGCTGGGCATAAACATCGGTGTTATTGGGAGTGCCGGACCGATAATCCACCCATGTGATGATGGCGCCGCCGGCTCCGTCCGAAACCATCCGTGGATACCACTGATTGTTCGAAGCGGTACAAACGGCCACACCGTTGGCCGTCCACGACGGCGTTCCATCGGGCGCGACACGTTGCGCGTAGATGTCTTGCGCGCCGGACCGTCTGTCGGACCAGACGATGATGGCACCGCCGACGTCGTCCAGAACAATCTGCGGGTCCGACTGATCTTGTGCGCTGTTGCAGATGGGCAGCCCGCTTGCCGTCCATTGCGCCGCACCGCCGGCGTTGAGGCGTTGCGCATAGAT
>DASPGK010000328.1:0-3981 GCA_035620655.1 Candidatus Krumholzibacteriia bacterium | reverse complement strand
GATGAGCGCGAAGGCGCCCAGGGTCATGAAGGCGTACACGACCAGGTAGAACATGACACCCGACGCGGCTTTGGTGTTGTCGATGCCGAGGGCCGCCATGCCGATCAGGATGTAGCCGGCGTGCGCGATGCTCGAGTACGCGAGCATGCGCTTGACGTTGCGCTGCACGAGGGCAACCACGTTGCCCAGCGTCATGGTCGCAATCGCGAGTACCACCACGATGTCCACCCACTGTGCGCGCGCCGGCATGAAGCTCATGTAGAACAAGCGAAGGAACGCGGCGAAGGAGGCCGCCTTGACCGCACCCGCCATGTATCCGGTCACCGGCGACGGCGCGCCTTGGTAGACATCGGGCACCCACATGTGGAACGGCACCGCGCTCACCTTGAACACGAAGCCGACCAAGAGAAGCGCGATGGCAAAGAGAAACGGCGGATCCTTGATCAATTCGCGGCTGGTCGCTTCGACGACGATGCCCTTGAAGTTCATCGTCCCGCACAGGCCGTAGATGATCGACATCCCGTACAAAAAGAACGCGATCGCGAAGGCGCCCAAGAGGAAGTACTTCATGGCCGCCTCGTTGGCCAGGAAGTCGCGGCGGCGGAACCCGACGATGACGTAGATGGCGAGGCTCATGAGCTCGATGCCGAGGAACACCGACATCAGATCGTAGGCGGTGACCAGGACGAACATGCCCGCGGTCGAGAGGAGCAAGAGCGCGTAGTACTCGCCGCGGTGGATGTTGAATCGATGGAGATATCCGGATGAGACCAGGACGGTCGCGAGCGACGAGACCACGCAGATGCCCGCGAAGAAGAGCGCAAAGCGATCGACGATCAGCATGCCATTCAAGATCGGCCAGCCCTCGGCGTTCCACAGCATCGCGATGCTCCACAGGGCCGCCACGTGCACGAGCCCCGCGAACCACGCCTGCGCGCGCGCGGCCTTCTCGTCGATGGCCGACCACGCGAGCAAGAGGCACGCGCCGCCCGCCAGAATGAACAGCGGCGAGAGGAGCCGGGCGATCTCGGCGTTGAACTGCGGCATCAGTTGCTCTCCTCGACGCGCGGCTCTTCGTCGTTCATCGCCTGCTGCACGCTCGTCATCTGGTCGACGAATTTCGTGATCGCGGGCTCCATGCGCTCGGTGAAGGGCTTCGAGTAGATGCCCATCCAGAAGATCATCACGAGAATGGGGACGAAGACCAGCACCTCGCGCGGTGTGAGGTCCTTCAAGCCCGCGTTCTTCTCATTGGTCACTTCGCCGAAGAACACGCGCTGGAACATCCACAGCATGTAGATCGCTCCCAGCACCACGCCGGTCGCAGCCAGGATTCCCCACCACGCGTTGGTCTGGAACGCACCCACCAAGATCAAGAACTCGTGCACGAAGCCGTTCAAGGGCGGGAGCCCGATCGACGAGAGCGCCACGATCATGAACACGGTCGCGTAGAGCGGCATCACCTTGGTCAGCCCGCCGTACTCGGAGATCATGCGGGTATGACGTCGTTCGTAGATGACCCCGACCAATAGAAAGAGCGCGCCGGTCGAAATACCGTGGTTGATCATGCCCAGCATCGCGCCCTGCACCGCTTGGACGTTCAAGGCGAAAAGCCCCAGCATGACGAAGCCCAGGTGCGACACCGACGAATACGCCACCAGCTTCTTCACGTCCTGCTGCACCATGGCGACGCACGCGCCGTAAATGATCCCGATGATGGAGAGCGCCGCGATGTACGGAATCGAGCGAATGGCCGCCTCCGGGAACATCGGCATGGCGAAGCGAATGAAGCCGTAGGTTCCCATCTTGAGGAGTACTCCGGCCAGGATCACCGAGCCGGGCGTGGGTGCTTCGACGTGCGCGTCGGGGAGCCAGGTGTGGAACGGGAACATCGGCACCTTGATGGCGAACGCGAGCGCGAAGGCCAAGAACAGCATCCACTGCTGCTGCGACGATAGTGCCGTGCCCAAGAGGAGCGCCAGGTCGAAGGTCAGCTCGCCGGTCTGGACGCGGTGCTGGTGGACGACGTACAGGATCGCGACCAGCATCAAGAGCGAGCCGATCATCGTGTAGATGAAGAACTTCACGGTGGCGTAGATGCGCCGCTCGCCGCCCCAGATGCCGATCATGAAGTACATCGGGATCAGCATCGCTTCCCAGAACACGTAGAAGAGGAACAGGTCGAGCGCCACGAAGGCGCCGATCATCGCCGTCTCCAGCACCAGCATGGCGATGAAGAACTCCTTCACGCGCTCTTCGATCGAATTGAAGCACCCGAGGATGGTGATGGGGGTGAGGAACGTCACCAACATCACCAGGAACAGGCTGATGCCGTCGATGCCGATTTTGTACGAGATGCCGAGCGAGGGCAGCCAGTCCGCGTCGACGGTCATCTGCATGTCGGCGTTGGTCTGGAAGCCCTGCACCAATTGGAGCGAATACACGAACACACCGGTCGACAAGAGCAGCGCGAACCAGCGAATCATTGCGTGCGCGCGCGCCGGCATCATCGCGATTGCGATGGCGCCGAAGAGCGGCAGGAACGTGACCAGGCTCAGGGTATCCACTTACTTCACCAACTCGTATACCAAGTACAGGAAGCCAATCAGCATGAAGAACGCGTAGGTGCGCACGACACCCGACTGCATGAGCCGCATCCCGGCGCCGAACAGGCGCGCCGTGATGCCGAGCCCGTTGACGATGCCCTCGATGATCCCGGAATCGATCACGCGGTACATGAGCTTGTCCGCGATCGCGTATCCGGGGCGAACGAGGGCGCGCTCGTAGAGCTCGTCGACGTAGAACTTGTTCGCGACCAGCGTGTAGATGGGACCCAGCGAGCGCGTAACCCACTCGGCGCCCCCGGGGGCGCGGACGTAGATCGCGTGCGCGACGAGGATACCCACGATCGCGACCAGCACCGAGACGCCCATCAGGATCATCTCGAGGTCGGTGTTGTGTCCTTCGGTCGCGGCGGCGATGGTGCTCGCGGCCCCGGTGGCGTGCGACACCGCGGAGGCCATGCCCACGCCGATGTCGTGCCCGCCCACGTGCCCCGCGAACACGGGCTCGAGCCAATGGTGGAACGCGTTGCTGCCGCCTAGCGCCGCCGGCACACCCAGGAAGCCCGCGAGCGCCGCGCCCACCGCCAAGATAATGAGCGGCATCGTCATCACCGGCGGCGACTCGTGCAGGTGGTGCTTGGCTTCGTGCGAGACGTTGTCCTTGCCGTGAAAGGTGAGGAACACCGCGCGGAACACGTAGAACGCGGTCATCCCCGCGGTCGCGAGTCCCACGATCCACAACGCGCGCGGCAGCCACTCGGGGCCGACGTGCGCGTTGAAGGTGCCCCACAAGATTTCATCCTTCGAGAAGAATCCCGCGAGCGGCGGAATCCCGGCGATCGCGAGCGCGGAGACGAGGAACGTCGCCCAGGTAATCTTCATGTGCTTGCGCAGCTGTCCCATCTTGAACATGTCCTGCTCGCCCGAGAGACCGTGGATCACCGAGCCCGCGCCGAGGAACAGACACGCCTTGAAGAACGCGTGGGTTAGCAAATGGAACACGCCCGCCGCGTAGGCGCCCACGCCCACGGCGAGGAACATGTAGCCGAGCTGGCTCACGGTCGAGTACGCGAGCACCTTCTTGATGTCGCGCTGCGCGAAGCCGATGGTCGCGGCGAAGATGGCGGTGGCGGCACCGATCACGGCCACGACCGCCGCGGCGGCGGGCGCAATGTCGTACAGGAAGTTCAAGCGCGCGATCATGTACACCCCGGCCGTGACCATGGTGGCGGCGTGGATCAAGGCGCTGACCGGGGTCGGGCCCGCCATGGCGTCGGGGAGCCACACGTACAGCGGGATCTGCGCCGACTTTCCGCACGCGCCGATGAACAGCAGAATGCAGGCCGCCACTCCCACCTTGGCGAAGGCGTCGTCGTGGACCAACACCATCTCGCGCAGGGTGGGAATATCGAGGGTC
>DASPGK010000327.1:0-4671 GCA_035620655.1 Candidatus Krumholzibacteriia bacterium | reverse complement strand
GAGTGGGACGGCATTCGCTCGATCGCGCACGCGGGGTCGTATTCGGTGGCGGGGAGCCCCGCGGGTCCGCCTTCGCTTCTTCGCCGACGGAGGATTCTCCGACGAAGACGCGAACTACGACAGCCACGCGGGTCCGGTCGTGATCGACAACCTGCAGGTCGAGGGCCTCTCAATGGAGACATTCGAGGGCGAGTCCATCGGTGCCACTGCGTCCGAGGACTGGGAGGGCGCGATCGTCCCCGGCTACGGCGCCTCCTACCTGTGGCTGTTCCCCGGTGCGCTGCAAGTTCAGACGGACAATTGCGCGAAAGACCTAACCTGCCTGTGGGCCGCGATCCTCGGCTCACCGGAGACGTACGCGTGCGGCGGGTATCCATTACAGGCCGCGGTGCCCAAGGGCAACTCGCAGGGCCAGTATATCCACGCACAAGCGTGGTCACCGCTGTTTCCGATAACCGGTACCGGCACCGTGATCAACTTCCAGTTCTCCGTCTACCGCGACATGACCCTCGATAGCCTCGTCTTCTACATTTGGGACGTGCGGGCGGTGATCGAGGGCTGCGAGGGACCGTGGCGCACACGCGGGTTCATCTATTTCGGGCCTCAAAAGGACTGGCTCGTCAACACGTTCCCGGTCGGTGACCTGATTCCGGCCGAAGCCTCCCACATGCGCGTGCGCTTGGGTGTCATCGACCAGTGCGGCGTGTGGTGCGGCGTGTTCGGGACCGGAGCGTGCCACGGCCACGCGCCGCTGCTCGACAACGCCAAGGTGTACCGGGTCGACATCTTCGGCCCGGTCTGGAGCACGCGCGACATCGACATGTTCCAGGACACGTTTCCCGTCGATGGGACCGACACCGGTATCGGACGCGCCGACGTTGCACTCTCGATCACGGCGAGCGCGAGTCCGACGATTCTCCCCGGCGACTCGGCGCGCGTCATCGTGAGCGATCCCATCACCGCCGTTCCCGTCACGAATCCGAGTGGGCTCATGACCGACAACCTCGGCGGCACGGGCAACCAGGCCGGGACCAACGGCAACAGAGCTTGCTACCTCTACGTCCACGTGCTCGACAGCGGTGTTCCAAGTGCTACCAAGACGGGCGCGATTCTCTCCGGCGGGCCGTCGTACCCGTTCAAGGACACCGTGGTCGCCGATGGCAAGACCTGGACGCGCATCCAGTGCTGGCTGCGCGTCAATTCAACGAGCACCTTCGTCGTGGACTTGAACGACGCCCTCTTCGAAGCCGGAGACGTGGTCGAGTTCTTCTGGGGCGCCATCAGCACGGGCGGGGAGACGAGCTACTGTTCCGGCAGCGCGCTCAATTACGTCCAGAGCGACCTCGACCTTGCCGCCAAGGTCGCCTCCGAGTTCACGATCCTCCCCCTCGACGCGCCGACCAGCGTTCTCTACGTCGACGGGATGGATGGACGCCGCGCGCAGGCGTACTGGGATACCGCGTTCGAGCAGCTCGGGCTCCTCCCGCATCGTTTCGACGTCCGCGGCCCCACTTCGAGCGTGTCGAACCGCCCCGGCACGCGCGTCACCGATGTCGCGACCCAACTCAACGGCCACTATCGCGTCATTCTGTGGGACGCGGGCGACATCACGCAGAACCTCGGCGACGGGACCGGTGCGCCCGAGAAGAGCAACGACTACGCGATGGTCAACCAGTTCCTGGCCGGCCTCGCCAGCCCGGGCGGGATCTACATTTGCGGCGACGACTACTTCCAGGGCTTGAACTCCGCCACGGGTTCTTCCGCGGTGACGTTCAAGTCGACGTACCTCACATTCTCGTACGTCACCGGCAACCACCGCCCCAGCTTCGGCATCGCGCCGATCGCAACCGGTGCGGCGGGTGGGACGTTCGCCGGCGACACCTTCGTGGTCAACGGCAATTGTCCGTTGATCAACGACTTCGACGTCGTGACGCCGACCGGCTCATCGGTGACGCAGATGACCTACGGCGCCCCGACCGGCACCAATAGCGCCGTCGTCTCGAAGACCACCGGCAACGCGCGCGTGCTCGCGAGCGGCTTCAGCTTCATTTATCTCCGCGACGACGACGAGGACGGCGTGATGGATCGCGCCCAGCACCTGCACGATATCCTCGCGTTCCTGGGAGAAACGACAGATCAGCCGACCGACACGGCGCCGGTTTACACCAACCGCCTCGAACAGAACTATCCCAACCCCTTCAATCCCCAAACCACGATCGGCTTCTCGTTGAAGGAACGCGGGCGGGTGAGAATCGACGTGTTCAACGTGGCCGGCGAGCACGTGCGAACCCTCCTAGACGAGACGCGCGCGGCCGGCGCGCACACCGATGTCCGCTGGGACGGCAAGGACGGGTCTGGTCGATCGGTCGCAAGCGGGGTATACTTTTGTCGACTCGTCGCCGACCGGTTCTCCCAGACGAGGAAGATGGTACTCGTGCAGTAAGGGCCCCGACCAGCCGGCCAGTTGGAGGGCGCACGATGCTAAGGGCATTGGTAACCGCCTTTTGCGCGGTTTCGCTCACCTATTCTCTCGCTCAATCCAAGCGGACCACCGACACCCGGATACCGACCGTCTCAATCGCTCCCACCGGCCCGACCGACGGTTCGCTATCGCCCGACGCGCGCTTCGCGATCGCGGCCGCCAATACCACCGTGCTCTATTCCGCCAGCTTCAACCTCGGCGCGTCGTGTGCCGAGCAGGGCTGGACCACGGTCGATGCGACCGCCCAGCCGGGCACGTTCTGGCACGTGGACGACTTCGCGGGGGCGAACGTCGACGTCGGCGACTCGTACGCTCCCCTCGCCGGGGCAAAGTCGCTTTGGTGCGGCGCGCGCGCCGCGTCATCGGGTGACCTGTGTCTGTACGCCGTCCTCCCGGGCTACGGCGACGGATGGCATCAGGCGTGGCGCACGAAGACGTGCCTCGCCGTGAGCGGCGATCTCGACGTCTCCTTCCTCATGCGCGTCGACTCCGAGCCGCAGTACGACGCCGCGTTCCTCGAGTACACCGACCAGTGCGGCGCCGAGTACCGTGACGCCTCGTGGGCGCTGCTCGCGGGCGGGACCGGCGTGTGGGACGGCGTTCAGAATATCTCGCACGCGGCCTCCTACGATGTCGGTCCCGGTCCCGTCGAAGTTCGCATTCGCTTCGCCTCCGACGGCACCTACTCCGACGAAGACGGCGACTTCGACAGCCACGGCGGTCCGGTCATCATCGACGACCTCGACGTCGAAGGGCTGGCACTCGAGGACTTCGAGGACGAGGCGGTGGGCGCGACATCGTCGGACGACTGGGAAGCGGATCTGTTCCCGGGATTCGGCGACTACTTCGCATTGTTCTCGGGCGCCTCCCTCCTGCAAGAGGACGTGTGCGCGAAGAACTTGAGCTGCGCGTGGGCGGCCATCGCGAGCTCGACGGATACGTACGCGTGCGGCGGGCATCCGGAGCAGATCGCCGTGCCCACCGGCCTCGGCAACGGCGGACTGTACATCGATAACTCGATCCAGTCGCCTCCCATCCCGCTCACGGGGAGCGGCTCGCGCGTGAACTTGCAGTTCTCCGTGTACCGAGACCTCGCGATATCTCGGGGTGTCGTCTACACGTGGGCGGTGCGTGGCCTCGAAAACGGTTGCCCGGACCCTTGGGGCAGCCGCAATACCGTGTACTTCGGCGACCAGAAGGACTGGAAGGTCGACGTGTTCGCGATCGAGGACCTCATCGATCTCTCCGCCTCGACGCATGTGCAAGTACGTCTCGGCGTTTTCGATCGATGCATCGTGAGCTGCGGCTTCACGACGACCGGCGACTGTCACAGCCACGCGCCGCTGTTCGACACCGTCAAGGTCTACCGCGTCGACGTCGGCGGGCCGACCTTCGTGGTCGACGATTTTGATATGTTCCAGGACACGTTCCCGGCCGATGGCTCCGCCACCGGCATCGGGCGCGCCGACATGGCGCGCTCGATCACCGCGGCCGCGAGCCCGACCATCCAGCCCGGCGATTCGTGCGTCCTCATCTGCAAGGATCCGCTGACCGCGGTGTCACCGTCGAATCCCACCGGCCTCGCCGACGACCTCGCACTCGGGGGCAAGCAGGTGTACGCGTGGGTCCACGTGATCGACAGCGGCGTGCCGAGTGTCACCAAGACCGGCGCCGCGCTGACCGATGATCCGGTGCGTTATCCCTTCAAGGACACCCAGGTCGCGGACGGAAAGACATGGACTCGTATACGCTGCGATCTCGCGCAGGCGAGCGTCGGACGGTTCCGCGTCGACCTTCATGACAACTTGTTCGAAGCCGGCGACGTGATCGAATTCTTCTTCGGTGCGACCAACACGCTCGGCGAAACCAACTATTGCTCCGGCAGCGCCCTCGACTACGTCCAGTCCGACGCCTCCGTCGCCGCCGCGGCGGCTTCAGAGTTCACGATCCTGCCGCTGGATGGATTCACCGGTATCCTCTATGTCGACGGCATGGACGGTCGCGGTGGCCAGGTGTTTTGGGACACCGCATTCGGGCAGATTGGTTTCGAGCCCGACCGCTATGACGTGCGCGGCCCCGCGTCGGCGGTCGCCAACCGGCCGAGTACGCGCGTCACCGACGTAACGACGCAGCTAAACGGTCACTATCGCAAAATTCTTTGGGATTGCGGAGACCTGTCGGTCGGCCTC
>DASPGK010000326.1:0-3817 GCA_035620655.1 Candidatus Krumholzibacteriia bacterium | reverse complement strand
GATGGTCTTGGTGACGAAGCCGTCGCGGCTCACGGTCACCATTTCGTGATCGTCGAGGTAGATGACCTTCTGGGTGTGTTTCAAGATGGCCGACACGTCGGAGGCGAGAAAGTTCTCGTCGCTCGCGACGCCGATGATGAGCGGCGAACCGTTGCGCACGCCGATCAGCTTGTCGGGCTCCTTCTTGCTGATGATGACGAGGCCGTAGGTACCTTCGAGCTGTGACACCGTCAGACGCACCGCTTCCTCGAGCACGCCGGTGGTCTTAAAAAACTTCTCCACCAAGTGCGCGATCACTTCGGTGTCGGTCTGGGTCGTGAACAGGTGGCCTTCCTTGATGAGGCGCTGCTTCAAGGCCGAATAGTTCTCGATGATGCCGTTGTGGACCACCGCGATGTCGCCGGTGCAGTCGGTGACCGGGTGCGCGTTTTCGGTGTTGGGCTCGCCGTGGGTGGCCCAGCGCGTGTGCGCCATGCCGACGGTCCCCTTCCACTTGCGAAGTCCCACCAGCCCCTCGAGCTGCGAGATCTTGCCCTTGGTCTTCTCGACGGTGAGGTGGCCGTTCTCCAGGATGGCGACCCCGGCGGAGTCGTAGCCGCGGTATTCGAGGCGCTTCAAACCCTCGAGGAGGATGGGCATCGCCGCGTTGTTGCCGATGTAGCCGATGATTCCGCACATGCGTGAATTCCTCCGATTCGGTGGCCGGCGCTGGGGAGAATCACCACGACGCGTCGAGAGCGTCGCGGGCGATTCGCTGCAAGGCCGCCGCCTTCTGGGAGTCCGGTCCTTCGGCGATCACGCGGACGATTCCTTCCGTGTTGGACACGCGAAGGTGGATCCACCCGTCCGCAAATGTCGCCTTCACACCATCTTGGGTGTCGAGTGTAACAGGATTCTTTGGCCGGAGTGCATCCGAAATCCGGCCGGTATCGAACGCGCCGCGCAAGGCGACCTTGTCCTTCGTCATGAGCAGCGGTGGGAGGTTCGCCACCGCCGCCGACAGGCTCGCGTTGCGGGATGCTAAAAGCTGCAATATCAATGCCATCCCCAACATGGCATCGCGCCCGGCGTGGATCGCGGGGTAGATGACACCGCCGTTGCCCTCGCCGCCGACCACCGCGTTCTCGCGCGTCATTCGCTCGACCACGTTGGCCTCACCCACCGGGGTTCGAAACACGGGCACGCCGTGGGTCTTCCCCACGTGGTCGAGCCAGGACGAGGTCGAGAGGTTCACGACCACCGGGCCTTTGTGCTTGGCGAGCACGACGTCGGCCGCGAGCGCCAGTGTGTACTCTTCGCTGATCGCGCGGCCGTTCTCGTCGACCAATGCGAGGCGATCCGCGTCCGGGTCGGTCGCGAGACCCAAATGGGCGCGCGACTTCCTCACCGCGTCCGCCAAATCTTGCAGATTCTCCGGCCGCGGTTCGGGGTCGCGATAGAAGTTTCCGTCGGGGACGCAGTTGAGCGGGATCACGTGGACGCCGAGCGCTTCGAGCAGTTGCGGCGCGATGACGCTGCCCGCCCCGTTGATGCAATCGAGAACGACGGTAAACTTTCGCTTCCGAATCGCCGTGACGTCGATCACATCGAGGGAGAGAATCGCGTCGATGTGTTCGCGTGCGGCGGTCGTGTAGTCCGTGATCTTCCCCGTGCTCTTGCCGTCGGCGAAGACGAAGCGGCCCTCCTTATATGCCGCGTGCACCTTCGCACCGGACTCCTTGGTGATGAAGATGCCGCGGTGGTCGAGGAACTTGAGTGCGTTCCACTCGATGGGGTTGTGGCTCGCGGTAACGATGATGCCGGCTACCGCGTCGGTCCGCTCGGTGACGATCTCCACGGTGGGTGTGGTCGCAATACCCAGGTCGATCACGTCGCGGCCGGTCGACGTCACCGCGCCGACCACCGAGCACGCGAAGGACTCGCCGCTGGGGCGCGTGTCGCGTCCCACCGCCACCGGGCCGTTGGGGAGGGTGGAGCAGAACGCGAGTGTCAGCCGTGTCACGACGTCGGCGTCGATGGTCTGGCCGACGATCCCGCGGGCGCCGGCAACGCTAAAGAGAAGTTGGGAGGACATGGCTCGGGTTCCGACACTAACAGCACAAGCGATCAGACGGCCCGAATATAGGCCGAGAGCCCGTCACGAGCCAACAGGAAAGGGACGCGCGAACGAAGCTTGACGCCCCCCGAGGGCTATGCTAGTTTCGCCGCTTCATGAGTCGTAGCCGTTCGACCCATTGTTTCCGCCCCACAACCCACGTCTCCCAAGGCCCTCGCGGAGCCCGGCTCTTCGTGTGCCTGGGAGTCGCGTCCGTGTGCCTGTTCGGCGCGGCGCGGGCCCAGACGCCGAGCGACGCCGAGTCACCGGCGGGGGATCCCCGTTTTTACGGGGGCGCGCGTCTCTCGGTCACGATGAGCGACGTGAGTTCGGTCCAGGAGCACGACCCGCGCTTCGGCGTGGGCGGCGGCCTCTTCGTTGCGGGCACCGTGTGGAAGTCGTTCGACCTCCGCGTCGAAGCCAACTACGTCCAGAAGGGCGCGCGCCTGGCGTTCTCGCGCAGCGCGATCGAATGGCAGATGGACTACCTCGAGATTCCGGTGCTCCTGGTCTGGAACATCATCCCGAAGTCGAAGACGTCGGTCGAGTTGTACGGCGGCATGTCGTACGGAATTCCGGTCCAGCAGCAGGTCGAGCAGGGCGAGAATCTCGGCTACGACATCGAGGATTTCACCGAACAGCCGATCTTCATCAACCAGAACACGGTGCTTCAGATCAACGACGTGGAGGACACGGACCTCGGGTTCGCGCTCGGCATCGGCTTGAGCGTGCCGGTCGGGCAAGTGAACTTTCTGGTCGATGCGCGCCTAACGAGGAGCATAACCGACCCCGTCGTCGCCGCGGACTTCGTGACCACGATCGGTGAAGACGAGGAGGCCGTCACGACGACGACGGTGACCGATTTTTCGAATCGCTTGTTTTCGTTCTATATTGGATTCTCGTTTCCCTTCGGCGCACGCGCGCCGGCCGGGTCGGAGTAGCCGTGAAGCGTTACGCACCCATCGCCATTCTGTTCGCGTGCGTCGTGTTGGCCGCGCCCCCCGCGCACGCGGAGGGTTACGCCGGGTTCCGAGTCGGCGGCCATCGCGCGGTTTTCACCGGCGGCGACGCGGAACAGCTGCCGTGGTCGCGCGTCGGCTTCACTGGCGGCGTGTTCATCGGGTTCGATTCCGGCCAGCACCTCGGTTTTCGGACCGATCTTCTCTACACCCAGAAGGGCGGACAGGGTCCCGAACCGACCGTCGAAGCCGAGTACCTCGAGCTGCTCCAGGGCGGGGCGCTCGACTACAGCAATTCTCTAATCAAGATCGACTACATCGAGATGGCTCCCCTCTTGGTGGCGCGTTTCCCGCTGACGGGACGCTTCTCGATCCGCGGCTTCGTGGGCCCGGTTCTTGGCCTGTGGATCAACGCCGAGGCCGCAGAGACATTGGACCAGGGCGGACAGGAATATCACTTCGACGTCGATCTGGGGGACATCGTCGAGCACTGGGAGTTCGGTGCGACGATCGGAGTGGAGCTCAACGCGGCGGTGGGACCCTACGTCGTCCTGCTCGAGTCACGCTACGGGCAGGGTTCCCGCGTTTTCGAAGACGTCGGCCTGCTGGGCGAGCCGCTCGATTTCAATGCATCCAACAGCGGCCTCAGTGTGATGGCCGGCCTGATGGTGCCATTCTAGCCTCTCCTTACCGCAGCAGGACGACGCGTCGGGTGACGCGTTCGCCCCTGCTCTTCAGCACCACGAAATAAACCCCGCTCGGT
>DASPGK010000325.1:0-3177 GCA_035620655.1 Candidatus Krumholzibacteriia bacterium | reverse complement strand
GGCCGTTCCCGCGCCGAAGAGCATCGCGTCGAAGCGGGTCGGAGGGACGTATCCTTGGGGCGCGAACGGATTGAGCGATATCGTGAGAAGCGCGGGAGCCGGGGCATCCGCGCGGTAGCGAGACGCGTACTTCGAGAGGAGCAAGCCCTGCGAGAGGGGCGCGGAGCCGAGATCGAGGCTACCGGCGCTCGCGGGTGCACGGGTGCTGTCGGCGGGCGCGGGCTCTTGCGCGGCGGTGGGACCGGCGAGCAGCAAGGACAGGATGATGGTCGACGCCTTCATGGGCAGGCTCCTTGACGTGCGCAGCGCGTCGAGTATAGCACGATGACATCGAACGAACACGAATACGTTCTCGGCACCGACGACGCCGAGTTGTTGCGCCTGGGCCTGCAGCATCGGCTCTGGAGTGCCCAGGCATTCGCATGTTGGGAGCGCGCGGGGGTCAAACCCGGTGCCACCGTGCTCGACGTGGGCGCGGGCCCGGGCTTCGCCACCCTGGACCTCGCGCAATTGGTGACGCCGTCGGGGCGCATCATCGCGATCGACGAATCCGAGCGCTTCTTGCGTCACCTCGCGGAGCGGGCGCGCGTGCTCGGCCTCTCGCACGTGGAGACGCGCGCGCAGGACGTGCAAGCGCTCGATGTGCCCGCGGCCAGCGTCGACGTCGCCTACGCGCGCTGGGTGCTCTGCTTCACACCGAACCCGGAGGACGTGGTCGCGCGCGTGGCCGCGGCCCTCAAGCCGGGCGGCGCCTTCGCGGTCCAGGATTACATCAACTGGGGGGCGCTTTCGGTCTCGCCCCGAAGCGACGCCTTCCTGCGCGTGATGCCGGCGGTGGGGAAGAGCTGGCGCGACCACGGCGGCGATTGGCACGTCGGCGATCGCCTGCCCGCGATGATGGCGCGGCGCGGGCTGCGCGTCGAGTCCATCACACCGCTCCAGCGCGTCGCACGTTCGAGCGATCCCCTATGGCAGTGGCCTACGACCTTCTTCGCCAATTTCATCCCGCGTCTGGTCGAGCAGGGCCTGGTCGCGGAGGCGGACTGGCGCGAGATGGAGCGCGACTGGCAGGAGCGCTCGCGCGACCCGAACGCGTTCTTCTGGACCCCGTCGATGGTCGAGATCATCGCCCGAAGGGCCTAGCACGGCCTCCTCCTGTACCGCCCCGAAACCATAGCCGTCCCTGGAAGTCCTTGTCGTATAATGCCCCGATGGAAGGCATCGCGACCTTCATCGTCGTCGGGTTCCTGGCCCAGTTGATCGATGGAACCCTCGGTATGGCGTACGGCTTGAGTGCCACGACCTTTTTGCTCGCGGCGGGTGTTTCGCCCGCGGTCGCGAGCGCCAGCGTGCACGCGGCCGAGGTGATCACGACCGGTGTCTCCGGGCTCGCGCACTGGAACTCGGGCAACGTGAGCGGATACCTGGTCAAGCGACTGGTGGTCCCGGGTATGATCGGTGCCGCGACCGGCGCCTTCATCCTCGCGTCGGTGCCGGGAGAGAAGATCAAGCCCCTCGTGGCCGGCTACCTGGTCGTCATGGGCCTGTTCATTGTGTGGAAGGGATTGCGGCGCGCCATGCAGCACAAGGAAGTTCGCTCCCACCTGATTCCGCTCGGATTGGGCGGGGGGTTCTTGGACGCGATCGGCGGTGGCGGATGGGGACCGATCGTCGTCTCCAACTTGGTCGCGCGCGGCAACCATCCCCGTTACTCGATCGGGTCGGTCAACTTCGCCGAGTTCTTCGTGGCCTCGGCCGCCTCGGCCGCGTTCTTCGTAACCATCGGTTTGTCGTTCTGGACCGCCATCGTGGGTCTCGCCATCGGCGGCGCCATCGCGGCACCCATCGCCGCGTACTTGACCCGTCGTGTGCCGACCCGCGCCCTCATGGTCGTCGTCGGAATTCTGATCATTGCGTTGAGTGTTCGAACCCTGTACACGGTGATACGATGAAACCCAAACGAAAAACGGAGGCGAAAAGCCCCACGGCCAATCCCGAAGAAGGCAAGCTGCGGCTGACCCCGGCCAACCGGCGCGACGCCGCGGCCTGGCTCGCCATGCGGCAGGACCTCTACTCCGACGTCGACGACGAGTCGCACGCGCTCGAGATGGACCTCATCTTGTCGTCGAGCGATCGCGCGTGCCTCTTGGTGCGGGCGCCCGACGACGCGGCGGTCGGCTTCATCGAGATCACGCTGCGCAACGCCGTCGATGGGTGCTTGGGCGGACCGGTCGGGTACATCGAGGGCATCTACCTGATCCCCAGCTGGCGCGGACTCGGGCTCGGGCCGGCCATGGTCGACGCGGTCGCGGAGTGGTTCCGCGCGCAAGGGTGCCGTGCCATGGCCACCGACGCCGAGATCGACAACGAAGAGGCACAACAGTTCTGGGACGACCTCGGCTTCGAAGAGACGTATCGCATCGTCCAGTACCGCAAGTCGCTGGGCGCCGTCCCGGCGGCCGAACCGTCGCCGCCCAAGAAGCGCGCGTCGGCGAAGGGTGCGCGCAAGAAGGCCGCGGCGAAACCGCGCCGCCGCTAGCCGTGGTCGACACCGTTACCAGCGTCTGCGCGGGGGTGGGGCTCGCGGCCGCGTGCGGGTTCCGTGTCTTCGTTCCGCTCCTCGTGTTGAGCATCGCCGGCACCCTCGACGTGGTGCCGCTCGCCCCGGACTTCGCGTGGCTCGCCACGACACCCGCGCTGCTCGCGCTCGCTACCGCCACCGTGATGGAGATCGCGGCCTACTACGTGCCGTGGCTCGATCACGCGCTCGATGTGATCGCCACCCCGGCCGCGGTGCTCGCGGGAGTTATCGCCTCCGCGGCGGTGCTCTCCGATATGACGCCGGTGCTGCGCTGGGCGCTCGCGATCGTGGGAGGCGGGGGTGCTGCGGGTGCCGTGCAGGGTGCGACGGTGCTCGTGCGACTCAAGTCGGGTGTCGCCACCGCCGGCGTGGGGAACCCCTTGGTCTCCACCGGCGAGACGGCGTCGTCGACGGTGACGTCGGTGCTGGCCGTCGTGGTGCCCGTGATCGCGTTCGTACTGGTGGTCTTGACCATCGTCCTCTTGGTGACGCTCGCCCGCCGCTCGCTTCGACGCGGCGCTGGACCGTGATACCCGCGCACGGGAACCGCTGGACGCCGTGTGTGGGAATTCGCTACCTTCGGGCGCGATGAAGCG
>DASPGK010000324.1:0-2304 GCA_035620655.1 Candidatus Krumholzibacteriia bacterium | reverse complement strand
GCCAGCACGAGCAAAATCGAGAGCGTTTTCATGGGGGTGCCTCCTATCGGTAGTCGTAGCTCAAGGTGGTGTAGAGCGAGCGGCCCGGGAGCGGGTATCCCGCCACGTCCACAGGCCGCTCGTCCGCCAGGTTTTGTCCTTCGAGTATCAGCGCGAGCCCATCGACCGGTGTGCGCACGCGCACGAGCAGGTTGTGCAACTCGCGCGACGGCGTCTCGCTCAGGTTGGCGCGATCCAGCCAGTTGGCGCTCATGTAGTGGAATTCGTAGGTGGCGCGCAGGCTGCGCCACGCGTACGAGAGCGACGCGCTGACATCGTCTTGCGGGCGCGACGGCAGCTCGTTGCCGTGGTAGTAGGGGATGTCGCTGGTGTCTTCCGCGTCGAGGAGCGTGTAGCCCGCCGCGAATTCCCAATCCGTCCACATCGCCGCCGCGCTCACCTCCCACCCCCGAATGCGCGACGCGCCGATATTCGTCGGCTTGACCGTGTACTGCGAGTTCGGGAAGAAGAGGATGAGATTCTCGGCTTTGTTGTCGAAGCGGCTCACTTCGAGTAGGAGCGACCGCACCGCGCCGAGGTTGGCGAAGTTCAAGACGACGCCCACGTCGCGGTTCTCGCCTTGCTCGGGTTCGAGCAGCGCGTTGCCCGTCACCGAGCCCGTGTTGCCGAAGAGCTCGAGGAAGGTGGGGAGCCGGTAATAGCGCCCCGCGTTCGCCTTGATCCCGAGCCAGCGCCACGGTTGATAGCGCACACCGAAGGACGGCGTGTCGGTGCGGTGCGTCGTGACCCCCTGCGGTGTGGGCGGGAGCCACGGGAAGCGCGGCGGGTCGAAGAACTCGTCCGTGTTCTCCTCCCAGCGCTGCGTCGCCGTGAGCACCAGCGTTTGCTCCAGCAGGTAGACGTCCGCGCAGAGCGACCACGTGGTCGCGTGCCGCCACCGATCCGGCCCGCTGGTCGGCTGCGGGAGATGGTTGACGGGATGATATTGCTCCTTCTGCCCGAGGTATGTCGCCTCCAGCGCGATCGGAACCCGCGGGACCATCCAGCGCGCACGCGCGCCGCCCCCGTACGAGTCGATCGTGTTGTCCGTGTCTTGCGCCAAGAGCGAGACGTCGGAGTCCGGGTCGTAGAACTGCTCGTTCGCGCGTTGGTAGAACCCGTTTGCCCACCAGCGCAGTTGCTTGTTCGCGAACAGTGGCACGCCTTCCAAGCGCGCTTGACCCATTTGTCTCCGTCGCTCCGAGCGCGCCGTCGTCGATTGGTACGATCCCAGGCCCGGGACCCCGTTCTCGCGCGACGCGTCGTAGTAGGCGAGCGAGGCTTCCGCGACGCGCGGGATGTCGGTTGAAACGCGCGCGATCCCGTTCCACCCCTCGAAGTCGTTGTTCACGCGCGTGGCGACTTCGTCGTCGTCGAGGTTGTAGGGCGTGCCGTTGTCGTCTTCGAATTCGAAATCTCCCTGCGAGCGCTCGTAAGTTCCGTGCGCGAACACACGCACCGGCCCCGGTCGCAGAAAGAGCGACCCATTCTCGCGCCGCGTGTCGAAGGAGCCCGCGGACAACGCCGCCTCGGCGGCGTTGAAGAACCCTCCTCCCGAGGACGCGTCATCGCGCGTTATAAGAGAAACCGCGCCACCAATCGCGGAGCCGCCCAGCTGCGGCGGTGAAAAGCCGCGATAGACTTCAATGCGTTCGACTCCGCCCAACGGGAGATCGGAGAGATTGGTGACGCCCAGATACGGATCGTCGATCGGCATCCCATCTAAGAAGGTACGCACTTGCGACGACGACGAGCCTCTAATGGAGACCGTGGCGAAGCTCCCCAGGCCCCCGTACTGCGTCACGCGCACACCCACCAGCTGCGAGAGCACCGCCGTGAGATCTTCGACCCGCCCCGCGCGCGGCCTCATGTCAACCAACGCCACGAAGCCCGGGCGGTTCGTGATCTCCGACCGCGCATCCGGACCCGGTGCCGTGACAATAATCGCCGGCAGCGTGTAGAGCGAATCCCCGCGGGCAGGCTCCGCCCCTGGCACCCACGTGGGAACCGCCGATATCAGAAGCAGAACACCAAGCAGCAGCAGACCGCCGGCTAGCGGTCGTCCGCGAGAACGATGTCGGGGATTGATGGCCTCATCCCGTTCCTCTCATTCCTCGAAGAGGAGTCAGGGTGGCAACATCCGGCAGGTATCCTGGCTGATGGCTCGAACGCCGCCGCCCCCTTCCCGGGTTCCCCCAGTGGTGTGGGCGGCCGGCTCGCCAATCACAGTGGCGGGTCCGCGAGGGATTCTCACCCTCTTCCCTT
>DASPGK010000323.1:0-5740 GCA_035620655.1 Candidatus Krumholzibacteriia bacterium | reverse complement strand
GATGGCGTCTAGGAAGGGCGCACGCTGCGCGCGCGTAGACTCCTTGACGAAGGCCGCGGCGCGCGACGCGGCGTCCTCGGCTTCGCCCGCCTCGACCAAGTGCTGGTAAGCGAAGAGCGGCGGAAAGTTGCCGCGCTCGTCCGCGATGCGCGCAATGGTACGGTGCAGGTTGCGAAGCCGGGATTCGGGGATGCGTTCGGTGACACGGCGCCGCACGGACGCGCGCGGGACGCGCAGCACCAGCGACGCCGAGCCGCCGGGCGGCATGCGGCGCGACTCGATCGCGACCAGCTCGGCGCCCGCGAGCGCGAACAGGTGGCGATGGACGCGCTGGTCGGCGCCGGGCATCACCGATAGCACGACATCGAGCGGCATCGGGATGGCGGCGACGGCCAGGAGCTCGAGCACCTGGCGCGCTTCCGAGTCGAGCGCCTCCAAGATCGCGTCGTCGGTGCCCGCGGGAACGCGCGCGGTGTTCACGCGGTGCACACCGCGCGCGGCGCGCGCGCGCAACGAGGCCGCGAAGGCGTCGGGGGCGTCGGAGCGCGTGGCCACCACCAAGCCCGCGCCGGCGCGTTTCTCCATCTCGAAGATGTGGTCGAGGATGAGCGAATGGAGCAGTGGGCGCTCTTCGACATCGTCGACGATCCACACCGTGCCGCGGGCGACCTCGCGGGGCGCGTTCTTGCGCCGCGACGGGGTTGACGCGTCCCACTCGTCGAGCCACTTGACGTCGGCGCCGGCGCCGCGCAGGTGCGCGAGCACGCGCTCCAGCACCGCGGTGCGGCCGCTCTCGGCCGCTCCGGCGACCTCGACCAGCTGCGACGACGCGATCGCGCGCGCGATGGCGTCAATGTCGGCGTCGTCGCCGGGTGCAGATGTCTCGACCCGCGCGGGCATCGCGACCCCATGCCAGCACGCGGCCGCTTCGGACGCCGAGCGAATCCGCCCTTGCGCGATCTCCGATGCGAGCGAGCGCAGGCGCTTCGCCACCGGTGCCTCGGCTAGCGCGGCGAGTGATTGCGCGATGGTCGCGAGACCGGCCGCGTGCGTCTGGCACCCGCGCGCGCGCGGGTGCGACCACGCGCCGTCACGCGCGGCATCCAGAGCGTCGGGCGGGACCGCGTACGCGCCGAGGAGCAGAGTGACGACCCCTTCCTCGCCGACGGCGAGGAGCTCGGGAGCGACCTCGGTCGCGAAGAACGCGTGCGATTCGAAGCGGGCCAGCGCATCGACGATCGACGACATCGCGGCTTCCACGCCGGCCTTGGGAAGCGTGGTGGCGTTGAGCTCGGCGGCGTAGGGGGAGAGGATCTCGATGCGCCCGTTGTTCACGACGACTTCGAGCGCGGGTGCGCACACCTCGGGTGCGATGGCCACCGCGGCGTCGCAGCGGAACGCGATGGCGTCGCCGTCGAGGCGGCCGGTCGCGTCGAGCGGCGCCCAGCCGACCAAGTAGCGCCGCTCACTGACCAAGTCGACGTGCCCGGCCACGCGCCAGGGCCCCGCGACGCGCTCCTCTTCGAAGGGCTCGAGGTTCCGGCGGAAGGCGCGTACCGAAGACTCCACGGCGTATCTCCTTACAGCAACTAGCGCGGCCACTCGGGCCGCCGGGAAAATTATCGAACGGGCGGACGGACGGCCGGGATTTGGTTAAAATATTTTACCAAAGCTGGGCAGAAACGCAAGCCCCGGGTTTTTCCGAGGCGCGGGGAAGGCTAGGTGAAATAGAGGATGCGGCCGCAGCTTTCGCAGGTCACGACCGAGTTCTTCTCGTAGCGGAACGAGGTCGGGACCTTCGCGAAGCACCCCGTGCAGAGCTCGTTGATCACGGGCACCACGATGCGCGCGTAGTTCTTCGAGACGCGTTCGTAGCGGTTCAACAATTGCGGCTTGATGTGCTCGGTGAGCTCGGTGCGGGCTTTCTTGATCTCGGCGATGCCGTCCATGGGGAAACCCATCTCCTGCATCTGGGCGGCGGTCTTCGCGTCCTCCGCGTCGCGGATCATGTGATCGAGGTCCTGGAGTGCGACGAGGAGTCTGGCCTGATCTTGCTTCCTGGCTGGATGGTCGGTCACAAACCCTGCCCTTCAATTATGGTCTTTAGCTCTCCGTAACTCGCGGCCGCGGCGATACGGTCGCGCGCGGCGTCGTCCTTGATGATGTCGACGATGCGGCCGAGCACTTGCAGATAGACGTTATCGCGGTCCTGGGGCGGGGCGATGATGAGGAAGAAGGCGTGCGTGGGTTTCTTGTCGGTGGAATCGAAATCGACCCCGCGCACCGAGCGCGCGTAGACCACCGAGAGGTCGCGCACGGCCAGCGTGCGCCCATGCGGGAACGCGACGCCCTTGCCGATCGCGGTGCTGCCCAGGCTCTCCCGGTTCAGCAGCATTTCTAATATGAGGCCGCGGTCTTTGATATCGTGCTCGGAGCACACCGCGTCGACCATCTCGGCGAGCGCCTCGCGCTTGGAGGCCGCCTTGAGATCGAAAATGCAGAGGGTTTCTCGGAAGTATGACGCGAGCTCTTGGGACGTCATCATGAACGCCTGGAAAATATCAGAACCGGCGGGTATTCTCAACCGCAATTCCCGGCAACCCGGTCCGTATACTAGTCCAAACACCAACCTGCATGCAAGATCGACTCGAAAACGGCCTCGTCGTGCGTGTCACGGGCGGCGACGTGTGGGTCCGCGTGGGCTCGGCGGTCCTGGCATCGTCGCTGCGCGGGAGGTTGCGGGTGAAAAAGGACGCCCTCCAGGTCGTGGCGGGCGACCGGGTCACGGTCATCCGCGACCCGGGGGGGTCGGGTGTGACCCTGGAAGAGGTCCTCCCGCGCGCCTCGGTGCTCTCCCGCTGGGTCGATCGGGGCGGGCGCGAACGCGCGATCGTGGCCAACGTCGAGCGACTCTTCGTCGTGACCTCGCTGTCCGAGCCTCCCTTTCGGCCGGTGTTCGCCGACCGGGTGCTGGCGGCCGCCGAGTGGGGCCGGGCGCCCGCCGCCCTCGTCCTCAACAAGACCGACCTCGCGGGCCGGGCCGACCTCGAGGCGGTCTCCGAGGTCTACCGCGGCTGCGGCTACGAGGTCCTGCCGACCTGTGCGGCCACCGGCCGGGGCATCGACGCTTTGGAGCGGCTGATCGGCGACGGCGTCTATGCCTTCGTGGGGGAATCGGGGGTGGGGAAATCGTCGCTCATCAACCGCCTCGACCCCAACGTGGAGTTGGTGACGCAAGAAGTGGGCGAACGAACCGGGCGCGGCCGCCACACCACCACCTCGTCGCAGCTCTTTCCCTTCCGCACCGGATTCCTGGCCGACACGCCCGGCATGCAGACCTTCGGCTTTCCGGGCCGGGACGAGACCGAGTTGTCGGCGTGCTTCCCGGAGATCGCGCGCATCGACGCGCCGTGCCGCTTCCATCCGTGCACGCATTCGCACGAGCCGGGGTGCGCGGTCAAGGCCGCGGTGGAAGCGGGTACCATCGCGCCGTCGCGTTACCAGAGCTTCCTCGCCATCCTGGGCGAGATTCGCGCGCACACGAAAGAGCAGTCGTGGTGAGCCCGTGGGGCGACTGAAGACCCTCGAACGATCCGGCAAGCGCGCGCTCATGGGCGCCATCGGCCTGCTCCTGCGCGCGCGGCCGATCGACGCGGCGGAATTCCGGTCCATGGTGTTCCAGCGCATCCTCGTCATTCGGCAGCACAATCAGATGGGCGACATGATGCTCGCCACACCCGCGCTGCGCGCGATTCGCGAGTCGTATCCGGACGCGTCCATCGGCGTGGTGTCGTCGACGTTGAACCAGGGTGTCCTCGTCAACAGCCCGTACGTCGACCGCGTGTTCACCTACGACAAACGCCGGCCGTGGACCACCATTACCATGATCTCGCGCATCCGCGACCAGCGTTATGACCTCGCGATCGTGCTGCACACGGTCTCGTTTTCGTTCACGAGCCTGCTCTTGGCCGTGCTGTCGCGGGCGCGCGTCCGCGTGGGATCCACATCGCGCACGATCGGCACCTCGCTCACCGGCAGCTACCTGAACTTCACGCTCCCGCTCCCCGACGAAGCGGCGCTCTCCCGCATGAACGAAGCCGAACACAACCTTTTTCCCCTGCGCGCGGTCGGCATCACCACCGCCGACATCGCGCCCCTGTTGGTGCCGGGCGAAGCGAGCGAGCGCTGGGCCGACGCGGCCGCGGCCGAGTACTGGCGTGCGGGAACGGTGCGCTTGGCCGTGCACCCAGGCGCAGGCAAGGCCGCGAACATCTGGCCGCCCGAGCGATTCGCGGCCGTGATCGACGACTTGTGCGCGACGCGCGCAGCCTCGCTCGTGATCATTGAGGGGCCGCGCGACGCGCAGTCGGTCCTCGATTTCCAGCGCGCGTGCGGTAGCGCGGGAACGGTGGTACGCGGACGCCCGATCACCGACGTCGCGGCACTCTTGCAGCGCGCGGATCTGGTGGTGTGCAACGACACCGGGGTGATGCACGTCGCCGCCGCGGCGGGTGCCCGCGTGCTGGCGGTCTTCGGTCCCACCGATCCGTTCCGGTGGGCGCCGCGTTGCAAGAATCTTCGCGTCGTGCGCGCGCCGGGTGGGAACCTGCGGGCTCTGACACCCGAGGCGGTCTCGAAAGCGGCAGGGGAGTGGCTCGCGGGCTAGTAGCGCGGGCTCAACGTGATCTTCAGCGGAAGCATTTCGTTCGCCTCCACCACGACCTCGGACGTCCACGCGTAGAAGTTGGACTTCTTGATGGTCACGGTGTGCGTGCCGGCCTCGACTTCGATCGGTCGCATGATGGGCGTGATGCCGATCAGCTGGCCGTCGATGTAGAGCTCGGCGCCCTCGGTGGTCGCGAGGCTGATGATGCCGCGCAACCGCTTGAGGGTGATGTTGCGGCGCGACAACTCGCCCGAGACGATCTGGATCGTCTCCATGTAGGTCTCGCTCTTCGGGTGGCGGCACTCGATGGTCTGCCGCCCGGTGGGTAGCGTCAGCCGCAGCGTGGGCGACGCGTCGCCGCGGTACTTGCCGTTCACCCACACCTCGCAGCTCGGGTCCACGGTGATCGACAGGTAGCCCTCGCGGAACACCTTGGCGGGCTCTTCTTGGACCTTCTTCTCCGGCTTCGCTTCCTCGCTCGGTTGCGTGGCCGGGGGCGCGTCGATCGCGGGAGCGGTCGGCTGCGACGTGGCGGGAGAGGTCCACACCATCGGTGCGCGTGGCCCGCTCGACTCGGTGGACGCGACCACCGCGGACGCGTCGCCGGGGGTCGCTGTCGTGTCGATGGGCGTGGCCGTAGAGTCGGCGACCACGAGGCGGAGCGAATCGGCCGGAACGGCAATGCCGCCGCTCAGTGCGGAGTCGAGTCCCAGACCCGCGCCGCCGCCAACGTCCGCTTGCTGCACCGACGCCGGCGCCGACGACGGCGAAAAGCCGAGCGTGCGCAGTTGCGGCCAGTAGAAAAACCCGGCCGCGCCGCCACCTACCACGAGCACCGACGCGACCGCGATCCATGCCCCGGCCGCGCGGCGCCGCTTGCGCTTGACCGCCGAGCTGGTCCCGGCCCACGACGCCGCCGAGCTCCGGCGGCGCGCCGACGACGTGTTGGCCGGCGTCGACACGCCCTTGGTCAACAGGCGCGTGTCGGTGTTGCGCTCGAGCAGCGCGGGCAGCGCGGTGAGCGCGCGACTCAATCCCTCGTTGCCCAGCACGGTCTCGATCGCGAGGCGGAAG
>DASPGK010000322.1:0-3802 GCA_035620655.1 Candidatus Krumholzibacteriia bacterium | reverse complement strand
CGCGCCGCGCCGCCTTCTTCTGCGCCGCGAAGATCTCGCGCACCAGCGCGAAGGCCTTGATGTACGTCACCGGATTCGACCGCGGCGTCTTTCCGATCGGGGCCTGGTCAACCATCAGCACGCCGCGCACCGCGCCGGCACCCTCGAGCGCGCGATAGGCAGCACCGCCGTGGCCGTTCTTCGCGCGCAGCGCGTCGTAGAGGACGTCGCACACCAGCGTGCTCTTGCCCGACCCGGATACACCGGTGACGCTCGTGAACGACCCGAGCGGCAGCGCCACGTCGGCGTCGCGCAGATTGTGTTCACGCACCCCGCGCAGCACCATGAACGCCTCCGGCGCGCGTGCGCCGGCGCGGGTCACGATCGGGGGCCCTTCGACGAGGAAGCGCAGCGTGCCGGTAGTGGCGTCGGCGGGCGGGCCTTGGTAGACCACGCGTCCGCCGCCTTCGCCGGCGCCCGGGCCCAGGTCCACGACGTGGTCGGCGGCGCGAATTATATCGAGGTCGTGCTCGACCACCACCACCGTGTTGCCGCGCGCGCGCAGGTCGCCGAGCACGCGCACCAGCCGGTCGGTATCGCGCGGGTGCAGTCCCACGCTGGGCTCGTCGAGGACGTAGAGCACATCGAGCAGGCTCGAGCCCAGCGAGTTGGCGAGCGAGATGCGCTGCGACTCGCCGCCCGAGAGCGTCTTGGCGAGACGGTCGAGGGTGAGGTAGTGCAGCCCCACCGCGAGCAGGAACTCGAGCCTCGATTCGAGCTCGATCAGCACGTCTTTGGCGACCGTGCGCTCGCGCTCGTTGAACGAGAGGCCGCGCACGAACGCGAGCGCTTCGCCCGGCGACATGGCGGCGACGTCGCGGATGGTGCGGCCGCCCAGACGGACGAAGAACGCCTCCTCGCGCAGCCTTCCTCCCCCGCACGCGCGGCACTCGCGGAACGCCAGGTACCGCCGCGTGAAGAAGCGCGCATATTTCTTATAGGTCTTCTGGCGCATGTTCTCGAGAAACGGCATCACGCCGACGTACTCGCCCTCGCCGTCCATGATCGCGCGCCGCTCGGCCTCCTTGAGGCCGGACCACGGCTTGTCCATGGGGATTTTTTTGCGACGACAGAACCGAACCAGCTGGTCGTAGAAGTATTCGAACTTCTCGCTGGCCCACGGCTCCACCGCGTGCTCGCGGATCGACTTCGTGGGGTCGGGCACCACCAGCGCGGGGTCGAACTCCATGCGGCTCCCGAAGCCGCGGCACTGCGGGCAGGCGCCGAAGGGCGTGTTGAACGAGAATAGAATCGGCCGGGGCTCCTCGAACGTGCGGCCGCACGACGTGCACGCGAGCGTGTTGGTGAACGAGCGCGCCTCGCCGGTCTCGGCGTCGTCGACGCGCACCACCCCGTCGGCCATCCGGTACGCGGTCTCGATGGCCTCCAACAACCGCGCGCGCCGGCTCTCGTCGATCTCCACCCGGTCGAGCACGACGTCGATCGACTTCATGCGCGCCGCACCCTTGGGTGCGGCCTCCAAACGGACCACGTCGCCGGCGACGCGGTAGCGCGTGTACCCTTCGCGAATCAGCTCTTCGAACAGCTTGACCCCGCTGCCTTTTTCGACCGCGCGCGTGGCCACCAGGAACACGGCGCGGCCCGGCATGTCCCCGAGCAAGGCGTCGATCACTTCGTCGGGCGCCCAGCGGCGCACCTCGAGGTGGCACTTCGGGCACACCGTGCGGCCCACACGGGCGAACAACAGGCGCAGGTAGTCGTAGATCTCGGTGGCCGTGCCGACGGTCGAGCGCGAGCTGCGCGTGGTGTTGCGCTGCTCGATGGCCACCGCGGGCGAAAGCCCCGTCACCTCGTCGACGTCGGGGCGCCCGATGCGCTCGAGGAACTGCTTGGCGTAGGTCGAGAGCGACTCGATGTAGCGGCGCTGTCCCTCAGCATAGAGGGTGTCGAAGGCCAGCGAGGACTTCCCCGAGCCCGACACACCCGTGATGATGGTGAGACTGCCGCGCGGAATCTCGACGTCGATGTTCTTGAGGTTGTGCTCGCGCGCACCGCGCACGACGATTTTGTCGATCATAGGGAACCGGCCCTTCGGGCCGGATGAAACCGCTGATTGTAGGCACCTTCCGGACGCGCCGGCAAGGACCAAGTTTGCCTTGTTTGCGCGATCGCGGCGACTTTATGATGGCCGACATGACGGCTTCCAACACCGACGACGGACGCGCGCTGGCGCGCGTGTTCGAGCTGATCGCGCGGCTGCGCGCACCCGACGGCTGCCCGTGGGACCGCGCGCAGCGCCTCGAGGACGTCTTGTCGGACCTCATCGAAGAGGCCTACGAGCTGGAGTGGGCGGGAACGCGGCGCGGAAGTGCTGAACTACTCGATGAATTCGGGGACGTCGTGTTCCTGGTTTGTTTCGCGATCGCGATTCAGCGCGAGACCGACCCCTCATTCACGCTCGCTGCGCTCGCGGATTATGCCCACGACAAGATCAAATCGCGCCACCCCCACGTGTTCGGCGACGCCAAAGCCGCCACCGCCGACGAGAGCATCGTGCACTGGGAGCGCATCAAGTCCGAGGAGCGCGAGAAGAAGGGCGCGGGCGTGCTCGACGGAGTCGCCGGCAACCTCCCGCCCCTGCGTCACGCGGTCAAGATCCAGGAGCGCGCGGGCGCGGTCGGCTTCGACTGGGACGACGCCGCCGGGACCATCGACAAGCTGCGCGAAGAGGTCGCGGAGCTGGAAGCCGCCCTCCACGCGGGCGACCGCGCCCACGTCGAAGACGAGATGGGCGACGTCCTTTTCGCGGCCGCCAACGTGGGTCGCTTTCTCAAAGTCGACACCGACGACGTCCTGCGCAAATCCACCGTGAAGTTCATCCGGCGCTTTCAATTGATGGAAGCGATGATCCGCGACGACGGCCGCCGCTTCCAGGACATGACGCTCACCGAGATGAACGCCTACTGGGAGCGCGCGAAGGCGGCGTGAGCGACTCGAGGCTCGCACGAAAAAAAGGGCCGGTCTTGCGACCGGCCCTTCTTCGTTTCACGCGTTGCGTGCGTGATTAGTTTAGCCGCTTGAACTCGATGCGGCGGTTCTGCGCGCGTCCCTCAGCCGTGCCGTTGGACGAGATCGGCTCTTCTTCGCCGACTCCGATGGCCGTGATGCGGTCACCCGCGATGCCGCCGTTGATCAAGTACTGGCGCACCGACTGGGCGCGCTTCTGCGACAGCTCGAGGTTGAACGCGGCCGGGCCCTGGCTGTCGGTGTGGCCGCGAATCTCGATACGAACCTCGGGATACTGGTTCATGGACGCGATCACCTGGTCCAAGACCGGGTGCGAGTCGGGCGTTAGCGCCGCGCTCCCGCTCTCGAAGTTGATCCCGCGCAGGATGAACTGCTTGCCGATCTCCTTCGCATCCGGGCAGCCGTCGGTATCGTCCACATTATTGAACGTCTCCGGCTGTGTCGGGCACTTGTCCGTCGCGTCGGGAATGCCGTCCAGGTCGTTGTCGAGATCGGGGCAACCGTCGTCGTCCTGGTAGCCGTCGACGTCCTCGGCCTGCAGCGGGCAGCGATCGAGGTCGTCGGACACGCCGTCGTTGTCGCTGTCCTTGACCAGGTCCGGGCAGCCGTCGTCGTCGGCCTCACCGTCGAAGTCTTCCGGCTCGTCCGGGCACTTGTCCTGCGCGTCCTGGATGCCGTCCTGGTCGTTGTCCAGCTCGGGGCAGCCGTCGCCGTCTTCGAACGCGTCCGAATCCTCGGCCAGATCGGGGCACAGGTCGGCCTTGTCGGGCAGCCC
>DASPGK010000321.1:0-8257 GCA_035620655.1 Candidatus Krumholzibacteriia bacterium | reverse complement strand
TGGTGCGCGCGCTCCAGTACGCCGCCGGCCCCGAGAACTTCGATCGCATCCTGCACGAGTACTTCGACCGCTGGAAGTTCAAGCACGTAAACGAGGAGAGATTCCGGCTGGTGTGCGAAGAAGTGGCCCAGCGCGACCTCTCGCGCCAGTTCGAGCAGTGGCTCCATACCAAGAAGACGGTCGACTACGCGCTCGAGAGCGTGCGCACGCGCCCGGACTCGACGGGCGCCACCACCGAGGTCGTCATCAAGCGCAAAGGAGAGTTGTACCTCCCCATCGAGGTCCACTTCACGCTACCCGACGGCCGTGTGGAGAAGAAGCGCTTCGACGCGCGCGACCGCGAGTTTCGCGAGCGCGTGAAGCTTCCGGCCGTTCCGGTGAAGGTCGATATCAATCCCGACAACGAGATCATGGACATCGACCGGTCGAACAACGTGTACCCGAAGCAGCGCGACTTTCAGATCGACTGGCCCAACAACTTCTACTATCCCGAGGACGCGTACCAGATTCGTCATCGCCCCGCCATTTGGTACAACGACATCGACCAAGCCAAGGTGGGCTACCACCTGTCCGGCAGCTTGCACGGGTGGAAGCGGCGCGTGAACCTGGGTGTGTACTACGGGACCAAGAGCGAGCAGTGGGACTTCTCCGCGTCCTACGAAGAGCCCAAGCGCTGGCTCAACACCAACACGACGCTGCGTTTGTCCGGCTACCGCATGGAGGGCCGCGCCGACGCGCGCATCGAGGTGGCGTTCAAGAAGCGCGGCAAGCTGATCGAGCCGCCTACGCAGGAGATCACGTTCGGGTACGGCTACCACGAGCTGCGCGACGCCGCGTACCTCACGAGTAGCGAAATCTACGACACCTCGCTAGCCGACGTCGGGCCGTACGTATCGTACGCGGTCGACCCCCAGCTCGACATCGCGGCAACGCGCTTCGCCGTGGACTTCACCATGGGCCGCGACTGGTTCGCGGGCAACACCGACTACGAACGCATCGCGATGCTGGCGGCGTTCCATTCGCGTCCGGAGGTAGTGCGGCTCGACACGCGCCTGCGGTTCTTCGGCGGCTTCGGAGGAAGCCTCCCGACGCAGCGCAAGTTCAACCTGGCGGGCGGCGGACCCATGAAGCAAGAGGAACGCTTCTGGCTGCGCGCACCGGGCGCGGTGCCCGAGGACCTGAACTACGTCGAGCCCGGCGACGGCAACCTGCGCGGCTACGCGGCCGGCACCTTCGGCGTCAACAAGCTGGTGGCGATGAATGCCGAGATGGGCACCAAGCTCAAGCTGTTCGGGCTGGAGAAGCCGCTCGCGAAGCTAATCGGGACGCCGTCGTGGTACGGCTTCTACGACGTGGGGTGGATCCTCGACGGCGACAACCCGATTCAATCGAGCGCACGCGTGACGTCGCTGGTGGACCAGGGCGTGCTGGATGCGACGCTAGAGAATGCGGGCGTGGGATTTCGCGGGAACGTGACGTGGCCCTTCTGGAACTTCTCTTGGCGCCTCGACATCCCCTTCTGGGTGAGCCACCCGAGGATCAACGGCGAAGCGGATTACGTCGACTTCCGCTATCTGTTCAGCTTGAACGCGTCGTTCTAGGCGCTATCGGCCTGGCAGGTGCGAGAGCGGGATCAACGGGTCCAGCTCAACGCCTTATGGACGAACAGCTCGACTTCCATTGGATCCTCGAATTGCCACGTGGCTAGCACCTGCCGCTCGCCGGACGTCACGTCGATACGTACGACGCTGACGACGTTACCAGCGACAATGACGGCCGCCAATGAATCTTGGCCCGGCGCCCAGTCGAGCGCAACCACGCCACCATCGAGTTCGAATTTCTGCGCCGGATCCGCGAGGGATGGAGCTCCGGCCTTGAGGTCGCACACGCGAAGGACGCTGCTCCCAACGTCGGGCGACCCGGTGGATACGGCCAACGCGGCGCCGTTCGGTGCCGCGACCATCGATCCGTAGGTCGGGGCCGCGACGCCCACACCCGCCGCTTCGAGCTCGGCCTGATTCATCAACTCCGTGGCCGCTTGACCGGGGCGCTTCGCGTAAAACCCATTGTATACGCGATTCACGCTGTCCTTCGCGCGCGGCACGGCGATGTAGTAAATGTGATCGCCTACCCATTCGCCGACGATTGGGTCTTTGGAAATCGTCTCGACCCGTCCCTTCTCGACATCGACAACGACCGCATACTCCCACGCGACCAGAACGTGCCGGCCGTCGGGCGACCACCGGAACCTTCCGGGCGGCGTCAAATGCGCCGGAAACGCGACGACGTCGTCGGGTAGCTTGTGGCTCGTGCGGACCTTGCGCGTGGCTACGTCGACGATAACGAGCGCACTGGTGATCTTATTGTTCGCTTCCAACGCGCGCACGACCACAGCGATGCGACCTCCGTCGGGTGACCACATGGGATGGGCGATCAGCAGTTCACCTCCCTCGTCGACGCGGAGGAGCTTCTTGCTCTCGTTGGACGTGTTGGTCACGAACAACTGGCCGTCTTCGCTCACGTACCCAATCCAACGGCCATCGGGCGACCAGGCAGGTGCCGTCCCGGCAATGGAGAAATCAACCTGACTACCGTCTTGCGAGACGGCCCTCACCATGACGTGGCGAGATTCTCCCGCGCCTTCAAGCGCGAGATAGAGGATTGGTCGTGAGTCCGTTGCGGCGCGAATCGGAGTGAAACCCAGAGCAACCCAGAGCAACAACAAGACAGCAGCACTTCTCATGTGGGCCTCCTTGGCCTCGTCGTGCGATGCCTCGACTCGCACGCCGCACAACGCGGAACCGCTACCCCGCCGCCGCGATCGTCGCCGCGGCGACTTCGTCCACCATCGCGTCCGTCATCTCGGCGTACATCGGAAGCGACACGATGCGCGCCACCACCTTCTCCGCGGTCGGGAAGGCACCCTTTTTCAGTCCCAAGTGCGCGTAGGCCGGCTGCAGGTGCAGCGGCAGCGGGTAGTGGATGCCGGTCCCGATCCCCTTCTCCTTCAGGCGCGCCATGGTGGCGTCGCGGTCGCGCACCTGCACGACATATAGATGATAGACGTGCGTGCGGCCGGGCACGGCTGTGGTGGGCGTGACCGCGGTGCCCGCGAAGGCCTGGTCGTAGCGCGCCGCGTGCGCGCGTCGACGCTCGGTCCATTGGTCGAGGTGCTTCAACTTGACGTCGAGGACCGCGGCCTGGATGGCGTCGAGGCGATAGTTCCAGCCTTCGTAGAGATGATGGTACTTCTCCTTGCTCCCGTGGTCGCCGAGTGCCCGCATGTAGGTGGCGACGTCTTCGTCGTCGGTGGCCACCAACCCCGCGTCGCCGTACGCGCCCAGGTTCTTTCCGGGGTAGAAGCTAAACGCGGTCGTGTGCCCAAGCGTCTTTTTGCGATCGCCGCCGATCGCGGAGCCGTGCGACTGCGCGGCGTCGGCGATGACCTTCAACCCGCGGCGCTTCGCGATGTCGTTGATGGCGTCCATGTCGGCGGGCTGGCCGTAGAGGTGAACCGGAATGATCGCGCGCGTCTTGGAGGTGACGGCCGCTTCTACGCGCGCGGGATCGATGAGCTGGGTGGCTTCGTCGACGTCGACCAGGACCGGTGTCGCACCCGCGTGCATGATGGCTTCCGTGGTGGCGATGAAGGTGTTGCACGCGGTGATCACTTCGTCGCCGCGCTTGACTCCGGCGCCGAGCAGTGCCAGGTGCAGCGCGGAGGTGCCGCTGCAGCTCCCGACGCCGAACTTGGCGCCGCTGTAGGCGGCGAAGTTGCGCTCGAAGCGGCGGAGCGTTTCGCCGCCGATGAACCCGCAACTTTCGACGACGCCCATGATGGCGGCGTCGATCTCGCCCTTGATGGATGCGTACTGTGCCTTGAGATCGAGGAACGGAACAGCCATGGTGTAAAACTCCGAATTCTGGTGTGCGGGTCTGAGGTTGAAGCGGCGGAGGTTAGCATACCGACGGGCCGCGAGCAAGCGACTTGTGGGGTCGCGGAGCACGCATTACACTTGCCATCGAGCACTCCCGAGGCTGGAAGATGACCGCAGAATTCTCCAACGTGTACGACGATGGCGCGCGCGCCGACGCCTACGCGAAACTCGAGTTTCCGGGCACGTACTACCTGGCGTTTCGCGATCTACCCGCGATCATCGGCCGGTACGTGCGCGGCCGCAAGGCGCTCGATTTCGGGTGTGGGGCCGGCCGTTCGACGCGCTTCCTGCGGGAACTGGGCTTCGACGTCGAGGGCGTGGACATCTCGGAGCCCATGCTAGCGCGGGCTCGCGCGTGCGACCCGGCGGGACGGTATTCGCTCGTGCCGGACGGCGACCTGGGCGGGCTTCCGGCGCGAGCGTACGACCTCGTATTGTCCGCGTTCACCTTCGACAATATTCCCACGATGGAGCGAAAGATCGCGCTCTTGACCTCCCTGCAACGGTTGCTCAAGGACGGCGGGCGTATCGTGAATCTGGTATCGGCCCCCGACATCTACCTGCACGAATGGGCGTCGTTCTCCACCAAGGACTTTCCGACCAACCGCTCCGCGCAAAGCGGAGACAAGGTCTTGATCGTCATGCTCGACGTCGAGGACCGTCGCCCGGTCGTGGACATCCTGTGCACGGATGCCGACTATCAGGACGCGTACCGGCGCGCGGGGCTGCGACCGATCGCAACCTACAGGCCGCTCGCGAATCCGACCGAAGCGTTCTCGTGGGTGAGCGAAACGACGATCGCACCTTGGGTGATCTACGTGCTGGGAGCTGCCGCCGACCATTCGAGTTGACACTATTGGGACCGCTGGAACCATGACGGACTTCGCGAAAACCGTTCGAACCCATTTTGACTTTCTGGCCAGCGATTTCGGATTCGTTCCGACGTCCGAAGACGCCGGCGGTGTCCGCTACGACTCGGCCACGCTTTGCGTGGAGATCGGTGCCGGCAAGGGAGAGATCGATCTTGTCTTTCGAGTCAAGGTCGACACCGATGTCCTGCGACCGTACATATCGCACGTGTTCAGCCTCGCCGAGGTGGTTCGCTACTACAAGACCGGGCCGTTCCCGCGCTTCGACTCGTTTCCGCCCATTCCCGGGGCCAGCGAAGAACAACGCTATGTGATCTATTTGGCCGCGCTCACGAGGAACTACTGCGAGGAAATCCTCCGGGGAGACATCACGGCACTGGAAAGGCTTTCGGTGAATCGGGGCGCCAAGAATACCTAGCCACGACGGCGCCGTCGTTCGCGGCCCTTCCCGGGCACGGCAATTGCACGATTCCGCGCGATGGCTTCCCGTTGGTCACGAGCGATGTCCTGCGCGGGCGCACTCGTCGCGCTGGCGATGGTCGCGGGCTGCGGCGGCGACGGTGGGCCGAGCGGCGGCAACGGCGGTCCGACGGGGCCGCGCACGCACGCGGTCACGGTGGACGATGGTTCCTTCTACCCGGAACAGATCACGATCGCGCCCGGCGACAGCGTCCTGTGGACGTGGGCCGTCAACGACGACCACTCGGTGACTTCGGGGACCTCGCCCGACCCCGGCGAGGACCCGCGCATGTTCGATTCGGGTATACAATCGTCGGGGAGTTTCGGTCATCGCTTCGCGCAAATCGGGTCCTTCTCGTACTTCTGCCGCGAGCACTGGGACATGGGGATGAACGGCCGGGTGACGGTCGAACAACCTTGAGTTCCGATTCGTTCGATTGACACGCACGAAACGCGGCCCGTAGACTCACACCGACATCCGAACTCACTCGATCTGGCCCCCGGCTCCGGGCCCGTGAGGTAGCGTTGACCCCTGACCGTAGAACGCTGCTGGCGCTGTTTGCGCTAGCGTTCGGCCTCCGCATTCTCTACGCCGTCATCCTCGGCGACCCCATCGCGGGAGCGCTCGATTCCTACGGCTATCGAATCGCGTCGCGCATGGTCGAGTCGTGGGAATGGATCTCGACCCCCTTCTCGCCGAGCGCCCCCGGGTACCGCATGCTCCTGGCGGCCGCGTTCAAGATCTTCGGCGTCTCGTGGTGGACGGCGGTCTTGCTCAACGCCGTCCTGGGTGCGGTCACCACCTTGTTCGTGTACCGGATCGGCGAGCGCCTGCTCGGCAAACGCGTGGGACTGGTATCCGCGTTGTGGCTCGGTTTATCGGTCGGGCAGATGTATTTCGCGAGCTTGGTGACGCGTGATGTGCTCGTGGTCTTCCTCTTGACGTGGCTCGCCTACGCGCTCGCGCGGCCGTTCTATCGCATGCGCACCGCGACCTGGACCGCGTTCTTGTGCACGCTCCTGCTCCACAGCGAGCCGATGTTCCTGGTCCTGCTCCCACTGTTGGTGGTCTTTCTCGCCCTCAAGTCCACCCACCACCGCGCCTTGAGCGCGCAGTACGTGTTCCTGTTCCTGGCCGCTTTGTTCGTGTTTTTTCTGCCCTGGACGATGCGCAACTGGTTCGTCTACCGCGATGTGGTACCCGTCGGGCTCGAGGCGACCCGCTACACCGCGCCGGTCGCACGCCTGCTGCGCGATCTTCCGCCCGAGCCTTCGGCAGCCGCGCACCCCGGCGCGACCACCTTCGAGAAGCCGGGCTTCTTCCAGAACCAGCGCGAGTTCTGGCGCGTCGTGCGTCTCACCGACGCCCCCGCCGACCCCGCGCGCGGTCGCCCGACCGAACCCGCGTGGTCGCTGCGACACAACGCGGCCAGCGCGCTGAGTTATGGCCTCCTGCTCCCGTTCTTCCTCGTGGGGCTCGTGTACGCGGTGGCTCGCCGCCATCGCGCGGCACTCGTGCTTGGCTCGATCGTGGTCGCGTATGCGCTGCTGCGGGGATTCCTGTGGACGAACGACTACTCGCGGCTCTGGGTCGAACCGCTGATCATCTTGGTGGCGTTCTACGGGGTGCGTGTCTTGCTCGACCTGCGGCGCGCGGCCGGCGAGCCGGACGCGTCGACGTAGGCCGTCTCACTCGAACGCTACCCGGCGGGTCGTGTCGCTCGCAGATCGCGCCCCGTCATCCCGCTTGGCCGCGCGACTCCCAGGTAGTCGAGAATCGTGGGCGCGATGTCGCGCAAAGAGCCGCCTTCGATGAGCGCGCCGTGATAGTCGGGGTCGACCAGGATGCACGGCACCGGGTTGGTCGTGTGCGCCGTGTGCGGGCCGCCGGTGGCGGGGTCGATCATCAATTCGCAGTTGCCGTGGTCGGCGGTGACGATGACCGCGTAGCGGGCGAGGTCGATCGCGTCCATCACGCGCCCGACGCACGCGTCCACGGTCTCGCAGGCCTTGATCGCGGCCGCCAGCACGCCCGTGTGCCCCACCATGTCCGGATTCGCGAAGTTGCAGATGATGTAGTCGTGGCGATCGGAGCGGATCTCGCGGATCAAGGCGTCGGTCACTTCGGCCGCGCTCATCTCCGGCTTCAAGTCGTAGGTCGCGACCTTGGGTGAGGGGATCAGCACGCGCGTCTCGCCCGCGTACTCGTGCTCCTCGCCGCCGTTGAAGAAGTAGGTGACGTGCGCGTACTTCTCGGTCTCGGCGATGCGCAGCGTGGCCTTGCCGTTCGCGGACGCGGTGTCGACCAGGATGTCGCGGCGTGATTCGGGAGCAAACGCGCTCGGAAGGTCGAGCGTGTCTTCGTAGCGCGCCATGCCGACGTAGTGCACGCGGGGACGCGCGCGCCGCTCGAAGCCGGCGAAGGGTTCGTCGGTGAAGGCGTGCGTGATCTGACGCGCACGGTCGGCGCGGAAATTAAAAAACACCACCGAGTCGCCGTCGCCAACCAGCCCGCGCGGCCCCGATCCCACGCGCACCGGCTCGACGAACTCGTCGGTGATGCCGGCGTCGTACGAGCGGCCAATCGCTTCGGCCGCGCTCGCGGCCGCCGCGCCTTCGCCCAGCGTGAACAAGTCGTACCCGCGCCGCGTGCGTTCCCAGCGCTTGTCCCGATCCATCGCATAGTAGCGTCCCACCACGGTGGCGATGGAGCCCACGCCTTCCGCGCGCATGCGCTCCTCGAGCTCGCGCAGGTAGCGCTCGCCCCCGTGCGGTGCGGTGTCGCGGCCGTCGAGGATCGCGTGCACGAAGACGTCCTTCACGCCGCGATCCTTCGCCATCTTCAAGAGCGCGTAGAGGTGTTGCTGGTGGCTGTGCACCCCGCCGTCGGACAAGAGTCCGATCAAATGGAGTGCGCCGCGCGCGCGTACGCGGTCCATGGCTTCGACCAGCGCCGGATTCGCGAAGAACGACCCGTCGCGGATGGCGCGG
>DASPGK010000320.1:0-16070 GCA_035620655.1 Candidatus Krumholzibacteriia bacterium | reverse complement strand
GAGCGGGTAGTACTGCGCCTCGCCGATGTGTGAACCGCCGATGGCCATGGGACTGAGGCCGAGGATGGTGGTGAGCGCGGTCATGAGAATGGGTCGCAGGCGCTCGCGCCCGCCTTCCAGGATGGCCTGCTCCATCGGCATGCCTTCCTTGCGCAGATGATTGACGTGGTCGATCAGCACGATGCCGTTGTTGACCACCACCCCGATCAGGATGACGGTGCCGATCATGGCCATGAGGCTGAACGCGGTCCCCGTCAGCATCAGCATCCAGACCACGCCGATGCCCGCCAGCGGCAAGCAGATCATGATCACCAGCGGATGCAAGTACGACTCGAACAGGGCCGCCATCATCAGGTAGACGCATAGAATCGCGAGCAGCGCGTTGACCAGCATTTGCGAGGCCTGGGCGTCGCGCTCCTCGATGCGGCGACCGAAGGACCACGCGTAGCCCGGCGGCAGCGCCAGCGAGCGCATGACGGCGCCCACTTCCTCCTTCAGCTCGTCGAAGCGTTCGCCCTCGTAGAGTCCGCGTACCGACACGATGGTGCGCTGGTTGTCGCGCTCGATCTGGGTGGGCCCGCGCTTCTGCTCGAACTCGGCCACCGAGCCGAGGGTCACCTCGCGGTCGTCGTTCATCCCCACCATTAGATTGTGAAGATTGTAGATCCCGACCTGGTCGGTGGGGTCGAGGCTGATCGACATCGGCACTTCGCGATCCTCGCCGCGGAAGCGATTCAACTCGAAGCCGCGGAACGTCAGCCCCATCACCTGAACCACGTCGTTGGCCGTCATTTGCGCTCGCGCGAGCAGGTCGGCGTCGACGGCCACGCTGATTTCTTCCTGCCCCAGCTCGACGCTGGTCTTGACGTCGGTGAGATCCTCCAGGTAGCCGAAGCGGCGCTTGACCTCGTTCGCGATCTCCTCCAGCACCTGCTTGTCCTCGCCGAACAGGTTGACCTGCATGAGCGACGCGCCGCCGCTGTCCTGACCGCTCTCGTCCCCGAAGCGCAGCTTGACACCGGCCATCTCGGGGATGGCGGCGCGCAGGGCCTTGCGCTTCTCCTTGAGGATGTCGCGGCTCAAGCGTTCCTGCTCGAAGTACACCGTCGTCATGGCGCGGTTGTCTTCGTAATAGCTGTAGATGGTCTCGATGCCCAACGAATCCCGCTTGGCCTCCAGGGCGGCTTCGACGCGCCGCACGAACTGGTTGGTTTCCTTGTAGTCCACGTTCTCCGCAAAGTCGTATTCAACGAATATGCGCTCGATGATGAAGGAGTCGTCGTCCTGGAAGCCCTTCAAGCCGATCACCTTGACGGCCACGACGGTCAACAGCAGCGAACCGGCGACGATTCCCAGCGTCCACTTGCGGTGCTTGAACGTGGCCCATTCCAGCGCGCGCACGTAGTGGTTCTCGACTGACTTCAAGAACCGTGACGGGCGCACGTCCTTGGGGCGCTTCAAGCGTGAGGCGAGAAACGGGATCATGGTCAGCGAGAGCAAGAGCGAGAACAGGATCGCGACCGAGATGGTCACCCCGACCGACGAGAGCCAGACGAACAGTTCGTCGTTCTTGGACCCGAACACGATGGGCGCGAACACGATCACCGACGTCAGGGTCGAGGCGGTGACGGCCACGGCCACCGAGTCGGCGCCGGTGACGGCGGCGTGCATCGGGTCCTCGCGACGCAGTTGGTGCTGATAGATCGATTCCAGCACCACGATGGCGTTGTCGACCAGCATCCCCACCCCCAGCATGAGCCCCATCATGGTCAGCATGTTGAGCGTGTAGCCCGTGAAATAGAGGAACGCGAGCGTGCACACCAGCGAGAATGGAATCGCGATGGCGATGATCAGCGTGGTCGTGACGCGCCGCAGGAAGAAATACAGAATGCCGATGGCCAACAGGCCGCCCTGGAAACCGGCGTTGCGCAGTCCGCTGACGCCGTTGAGGATCTCCTTCGACTGGTCGAAGAACAGGAGCACATCGATCCCTTCGAGCGCGGGGTCGTCGTTCATCTTCTCCATGGCCGCGTGCACGCGGCGCGCGACGTCGACCGTGTTGGCGTTGGAGGCTTTTTGGATCCAGAAGGCGACCGCGGCCTCGCCGTTGAGCCGCCGGCCGTACGCGACGGCGGGCTCTCCGTAGTAGATATCGGCGATGTCCCTCAGGCGCAGGCCCTCGGGGCTGACCACCAGATTCTCGACGTCGTCGATGTCGTTGAAGCTGCCGAGCGAGCGCACGGAGTAGCGCACACCGTGGGCGGTGATTTCGCCCCCCGACGCGGTTGCATTGGCGCTCTGCAGCAGGCGAAACACGTTGCCCACGTCGACGCGGTGGGCCTTGATCTTGTCGAGGCTCAAGTAGATTGCGATCTCGCGCGGCTCGACACCGTGGATGAACACGTTGCCCACGCCCTCGATACGCTTCAAGGGGTTGATGATCGACCGCTCGATCAGGTCATAGCTCCCCGAAAGGTCGCGCCCGCCCGCCGAGATGCGGCCCTCGAGGATGGGGATGTCGTTGGTGTCGAAGGTGAAGATCTGCATGTGAACGATGTCGGCCGGGAGCTCCCCTTTGATCTGGTCGAGCTTCTCCTTGACCTCCATGCGCAGCACGCCGACGTCTCGTCCCCACTGGAACTCGACGCCGATGAAGGCGCCGTCGGGCTGGGTTTGCGATTGGATGCGCCGCACGTCACCGAGGGTGGCGAACACCTCTTCGACCGGCTTGATGATGTGGCGCTCAATGTAGTCGGGATGCGAGTTGGCGTACGGAATGTAGACCCCGATGAACGGAAACTCGACGTGGGGCAGGAACTCGATGGGCAGCTTGAAGGTCGCGATGCCGCCCATCGCCACCAGGGTGACGAGTCCGATCATCACCAGGACGGGCTTCCTGACCGATAGCTCGTGGAGTCTCACGCTACTTGCCCCGCGCGATGACCGCGTAGAGGGACGGGATCACCAACAAGGTGAGCAGGGTCCCCACCGACAAACCGCCGATCACCGTCAATGCCATGGGCGCGCGGATCTCCGCGCCTTCGCCCAGGCCGAGGGCCATGGGGAGCAGCCCCAAGACCGTAGTCAGCGTGGTCATGAGAATGGGGCGAAAACGGACCCGGCCCGCGGACCGAATCGCGTCCAGTTTCGACTTGCCGTCGCGGCGGAGTGTATTGATGTAGTCGATCAGCACGATGCCGTTGTTGACCACGATTCCCGCCAGCAGGATGATCCCGATGAACACGATGACGCTCAGCGGCGTGCTGGTAAGCAATAATGTCGCGACGACGCCGATCGCGGCCAGCGGAACCGTGAACATGATGATGAAGGGGTGCAAGAACGACTCGAACTGCGCCGCCATCACCAGGTAGACCAGGAACACGGCCAGAATCAGCGCCAAGCCCAAGCTCCGGTAGGAGCGCATCAGTTCCTCGTTCTCGCCGCCCAGCTCGACGGTGATGCCCTCCGGGATCGACGCCGACGCGAGCACCGCCTCCACGTCGCGCGCGACGCGACCCAGGTCTCGCCCGGATATGTTGCCCGACACGATGGCGGCGCGCTGCTGCGAGACGCGCGAGATCTGGTTGACGCCGGTCGCCACTCGCACGTCGGCGATGCTGCCCAGGAGGATGGGAGTACCGTCGCGCTCCGCGACCACCAGCGAGCGCATGGCGGCGACGTCTTCCGCGCGCCACGCGCTGGTGCGCACGCGGATGTCGACCTGTTTGTCGCGCTCCTTGAACTTCGTGGGCACATCGCCGCGGATCTTGGTGCGCACGGTGTTGGCCACTTCCTCGACCGCGAGGCCCATCGACGACATGCGGACGCGGTCGAATTCGACGTCGAGCTCGGGATTGCCGTACTCGAGCGACGACTTGACGTCCTTGACGCCGGGAATATCGGCCATGTCGAGCGCAAGCCGGTCGGCGAAGTCGCGAATCTCGTCCAGGTCGTACCCGAACACGTGCACTTCGAGCGGGGTCTGGAAGTTGAAGTACGACGGCCGCGCGAACTTGGTGGTGACCCCCTGCACGCGCTCGAACTTGGCGCGCAGCGATTCGACCAGGGCCGCCTCCGCGTGCTTGTTCCCCTTTTCCGACATGATGACGTTGACCTGCCCGATGTTCTCGTCCTTGCTCTTCACGTTGCTGCCGAGCCGGCTGGCGGTGCCCACGCTGGTGAAGTACGACTCGACCCCGGGCTCCGCGGCCGCGATTGCTTCCATGTCGACGATGCGCGCGTCGGTCGCTTCGAGCGGGGTTCCTTCCGGCATCTGGACCGCGAAGCTGAACTCACCCTGCGAGAACTGCGGAATCATTTCGCGTCCGACCAGGGGCGAGAGCGCGACCGCGGCGACGAACACCGCGAATACACCGGTCAGGAAGCGGCGGCGGCGTGAGAGGGCGCGCTCGAGGACGCGTGCATACGCGCTCTCCATGGCCGGAAAGGCACGGTCGTAGACCAAGTGGAGCGGCCTGACGAGGACCGCGAGCCCGCGCCCGACCCAGGCCAAGGCGCGGCGGCAGGTGCGCAGCACGAAGGTCGGGGCGCCGACGGTCAAGAAGAACGCGATCGACCGCGCCGCGCGCGCGATGCGCCGGCGCGGAACCACGGGCGCGTCGGGCTCGGCCACCGCCGTCGCGCTCGCCCCGAAGTCCATTGCCGACGCTATCGGGATCAGCATGAGCGACACGATGAGCGACGCCACGAGCGAGATGGACACCGTGAGCGCCTGGTCCTTGAACACCTGGCCCGCAATGCCTTCCACGAACACGATGGGCAAGAACACCGCCACGGTCGTGAGCGTCGAGCCCGTGACGGCACCCGCGACTTCCTTGGCACCCCGCAGGGTCGCGAGCTTGCGATCCGGCTCGCGCTCCTTGTGGCGCGAGATGCTCTCCAAGACCACGATCGAGTTGTCGACCAGCATGCCCACCCCGAGTGCGAGCCCCCCCAGCGACATCATGTTCAGCGCCACCCCCAGTTGCTGCATGATGACAAAGGTGAACAGTATTGAGATCGGGATCGAGAGGCCGATGATGACGGTGCTGCGCACGTCGCGCAGGAACACGTACAACACCAAGATAGCGAGTAACGCCCCCACCATCGCGTTGGAACGGACTTCGTCGATGGAGCTCTTGATGAAGCGCGACTGGTCGAACAGGGTCTCGATCGTGACGTCGCTCGGAAGCTGGCGTTTCATCGCATTCAGCCGGCGCTTGACCCCGTCCGCCACCGCCACCGTGTTGGCGTCGCCTTCCTTATAGATGGCGATCTCGACCACTTCTTCGCCGTTGAGGCGCGTGATGACGTCGCGTTCCACGTGCCCGCGCGTTACCGAGCCCAAATCCGCGAGGATCACGCGACGCCCCGCCTCTTCGCGCACGATGGTATTCGCGATGTCCTCCACACTCTGGAACTCGTTCTCGGTGCGCAGCAAGAACTCCGCGCCCTTGTCGCGCAGGCGACCGCCCGACTGATTGACGTTGTCCTGGGCCAGGCGCGCGGCGACGAGCGAGATGGGAATGCCGTAGCTCGCGAGACGTCGCTCGTCGATCTCGACCTGGATCTCCTCTTCGAGGCCGCCCAGCACCTTGGCGCTCGCCACCCCGTCCAGCGATTCCAGGTCCTTCTTGATGGTGTAGTCGGCGAGGTTGCGCAGTCGCACCAGGTTCTCGGTGCCCGAGACGCCGATGCGCATCACCGGGTCCAGCGAGGGGTCGTAGCGCAGGATCACGGGCGCCTTGGTCTCGCGCGGGAGCAAGACCAAGTCGATCTTGTCGCGCACGTCGAGGGCCGCGTACTGCATGTGCGTCTTCCACGTGAACTCGAGCGTGATCTCCGACATGCCCGGCTTCGACACCGAGCGAATGGTGCGCAATCCGGAGATGACGCCCACCGCTTCTTCCAGGGGGCGCGTGACGAAGTTCTCCACTTCGGCGGGCGCGGCGTCCTCGTACTCGGTTTGGATGGTGAGCGAGGGATACGAGATCTCGGGCAGGAGACGGACGTCGAGGCGCGTGAGCGCTACGAAGCCGAATACGATGACCGCGACGAAGATCATCGTCACGGTGACGGGTCGCTGAATGGAGAAATCGACGATGCGCATGGCGGTGTCGCGTGGACCGAAGCCGCGCGCTACTTCTTCTCGCCGTTGGATGCGGTCTCTTTGTCCTTATCGGCAACGTCGTCGGGGCGCACCACCTTGACCTTGGTGCCGTCGCGGATGCCGCCCACACCGGCCGTGACCACGGTGTCGCCCTTGGCCAGGCCTTCGGTCACTTCCGCGTGCGTCTCGTCCTCGTAGCCGATGCCGACCTGGACCTTGCGCACCGTGTCGGCCGCGGCGATGAAGACGAAGCGGTCGCCCGCGTCGGAAAGCAGGCTGCGGCGCGGAACCGCCAGCACGTCCGCGTGCGTGTCCATCAGGATGCGCACTCGTACGAAGCTCCCCGGCACGCCGCCGGCGCGCGTCTGCGCGGTCACCTTGACCGTGCCCGTGCGCTGGTCCACTTCGGGGGCGATGCGCAGCACTTCGCCCTCGAACTCGGCCTCCGCGCCCTGGTCGGGTCGGATCGCCACGCGCTGGCCCTTGCGCACCAGGCGCGCCTCGGACTCGGGGAGGTACATGGAGAGAAGCAGCGGCTGGGTGTCGGACATCATGAAGAGCTTCGCACCCATGGGAATGTTCTCGCCCGGATCGACCAGGCGTTGCGTCACCACACCGCTGAAGGGCGCTTTGATCTGCGTGTACTCGTAGCGCACGCGCGCGGACTGGTATCGATTCTCCGCCACTTCGTAGTTGTACTTGATCTGCTGGTATTCCTTGTCGCTGATCAGGCTCTGCGTCTGCATGTCCTTGACGCGCTCGAACTCGAGCTTCTGCTGCTCGCGGTTGATGCGCGCCTCCTCGAGGGTGACCTTCAGCTCGGCGTCGTCGAGGCGGCACAGGATCGCACCCTCTTTGACGAAGTCGCCCTCTTCGACCAGGATCTGCCGCACCTCGCCGGCCAGCTTGGAGAGAATGTCGACGCGCTTCTCGGGCTCGAGGGTCGCGGTGGTCTGGTAGTAGGTGGAGATCGATCGTGGTGCGACAGTGGTCACTTCGACGGGGACCGGGGCATCGACCTTCTCACCCTTCTTCTTCTTTTTGTCCTTCTTCTTGTCCTTATCGGTGGCGTCGGCGGCTTGTGTGGAATCCGACGTCACGGTGGAGTCCGCGCTCGCGCTGTTCTTGATCCCCATGCGCGTCTTGGCCACGAACGCGAGACCGGCGCCGATCACGACCACCGCAATCAGGGAAACAAGGAGGGTTTTCCGGCTGGGCTTCTTCACGTCGTCACTCCGTCTTTCAGGGGTCTTTCAAGATACCGCCCGCGGCCGGGTCGGGTGCTGGCCAAGACTACGCGCCCGCACACACGGATGTTGCAGAATCGGCCGCGCCGTGCACGCTCCTTGGACCGGGCCCGGAGGGCGGAAGTTTCAGCTTTTCCTTAGGTTTCGTTCGAAGCGAAAAGCGAGGATGGTGCGCCCGAGAGGACTTGAACCCCTAACCTTGTGGTCCGTAGCCACACGCTCTATCCAGTTGAGCTACGGGCGCCCATTTCCGCGGTATGTCTTACGAGGCCGGAGGCGACGCGGTCGTTGCGTAGCCCGCCGACGGGCCGATCTCGGCCACGTCGACGGTGACCTTCACGCCCCCGACGAAGCGGGCCGCGAGGTTGTACACGGCGCCGATGATGGTGACCACGACCGAGCCCATGATGCCGGTCATGATCGCCAGGACCGGGACGACAATGATGCCGATGGCACCCGAAACCGCCCCCAGCCCCGGCATGTCTTCGCCCAACACCGCGCCCAGGCTCCCGATGAACGCGAAGATCATCCCGTAGAAGAGGCCGCCGATGAAGCCGATCGTCGCGTACAGCACGAAGGCCATCTTGAAGAGCGACCACAGGTCGACTCGCTTGATCACGGCGGACTTCATCAGCATGGGGGCGCCTCCGCGTTGGCGCTCGCTGCGTAACGAAGCGGCGCCGAATATGGCGGAGAGGGAGGGATTCGAACCCTCGGTACAGGTTTAAGCCCGTACAACGGTTTAGCAAACCGTCGCCTTAGACCTACTCGGCCACCTCTCCAAGTATCTTCTCGAACCGGGCCGCGCCGACCGCGACCCGCAAACTGGCGGAGGGCGAGGGACTCGAACCCCCAAGGGCGATTAAACCCGACGGTTTTCAAGACCGTTGCCTTACCAGTTAGGCTAGCCCTCCGGTCCGTCGACCGGAATCGGCACTATATCACCGGGTTGGGAGGGGGTCAAGCAAAGGGGATGCGGCCCCGCCGCACCTCTTCCCTACTCCTCCAGCTGCGCGAACTTCCGCCGCCGCTTGATCGATTGCCGGATGATGACGGCCACGAAGACCAGCGCCGCGAAGCCGAAAAGGGGCCCGCTCTGGAACGCGAGCGCCTTGCTGCGGTAGCGCTTCTCGACGTCGTCCTGGAAGTAGACCGCGTAGTCGGCGACGGTGAAGCCCCAGTAGTCGGCGAAGCCGACCGCGAAGCTCTCCTTCGCTTCGACCGCGCCCAGGAATTCCGGCAGCTTCGCGAATCCGACTTCGGAGAAGAGGTCGGTGAAGGCGGCGTACGAGATACGATAGGCGTCTTGCGCGCGCGCTTCGTCGGCCGGGTACTGACGGCCCAGGTCTTCGATGGGCGGCACACTCCCGGTCCACACGCCCTGCATGAGCTGCCACGAATCGAACAACGACCACTCGCGCGCCTGCCACTGCGCCAGTCCCTCGGAGAACCAGATCGGGAGCTGCGCGTTCGGCACGCACTGGCGTACCAGTAAGTGCGAGAGCTCGTGCGGGACCACTTCGTCGAGGGAGTTGTAGGCGCGCGTCGCCTTTTGGACGTCGACGAGGATGCGCTGCTCGTCGAGGATCGCGAAGGCGACCCCCCAGTTGGGGAGGCGGTGGGTCAACGAGGCGTCGTAGTCGCGCGCGTCGCCGGTGACGACGATTTCGATCGGGCTCAATTGCACGAGCCCCAGTTCCGACATCAGGCGCGGCAGCTCCGCGCGCGCGATCGCGTCGACCTTCTCGGCGACACGACTGTAGCGCGGCTGGTAGTGAATCGTGACGGGATACGGATCGAGGGAACGGACGTTGGCGAACGACGGCGCGGCCAGGGCCGTTAGAAGAAGTGCGAGTGCGATCGCGCGGATGCGCGGGAGCACGGCCGCCGCCCTACGCCGGGCCAGAGGCCGCGATGACGCCCGCGCCCACGACGACGTCGCCGTCGTAGAACGCGATGGTCTGGCCGGGCGCGATCGCGCGCTGCGGGGCATGAAACACCGCGCGAGCGGTATCGCCCTCGACGGCCAACGATGCGACGGGTTCAGCGCTGTGGCGCGAGCGAATCTGCGCGGACAGCGGAGACGCCGCTCGCGCGGCGTCCGCGTCGATCCACGCCAGGTCGCACGAGAGTTCGCTATGATAGAGGTCCTCGTCGTCGCCGAGCACCACGGTATTGCGCGCGGGGTCGAGGGCGACCACGTACTTCGGCTTCGCGGCCGCGATACCCAAGCCGCGTCGCTGTCCGATGGTGTACGTCGCGAGTCCTTCGTGGCGGCCAACCACGTCGCCCGCGGTCGTCATGACGTCGCCCGGCGTCATCTCGACTTTGCCGTCCAGGAACTCGCGCAGCGTGCGCGTTCCGACGAAACACACTTCCTGGCTGTCGGGCTTGTCGGCCACGCGCAGTCCCTGGTCGCGCGCGTCAGCGCGCACCTCATCTTTCTCGCGATCGCCGAGCGGAAACAGCACGCGGTCGAGGGTGCGCGGGTCTAGCGCAGAAAGGAAATACGACTGGTCCTTGGCACGAGACCTCGCGCGCGCGATGTAACGTCGCCCGGTCGTCGAACGGAACACGCGCGAGTAATGTCCGGTGGCCACGTGGTCGAAGCCCATGCGGTCGGCCCACTCCACCAGGGTGTCGAAGCGCACGATCGAGTTGCAGCGCACGCACGGGTTGGGGGTGCGGCCGCGGCGGTATTCGCCCAGGAAGTTGTGATAGACCTCGCGGCCGAAGAGCTCCTCGGTGCTCACCACCAGGTGGCGAATCCCGATGCGCTGGCACACCGCGCGCGCGTCGTCGATGGCTTCCATCGAGCAGCAGCTGCGCTCGGGAACGGCCGCGTCGCCATAGCAGTAGTTCTTCATCGTCATCCCGACCACGCGGTAGCCGGCTTCGACCAGGGCCAGCGCGGAGACGGCGGAGTCCACCCCGCCGCTCATCGCGAGAAGAACGCGCGCGCCAGCGCGCGCTTCTTTCATGGTGACGAACGAACCGTTCATATTATTTGGGCGCGGCCTCCAGGTACTGGCGAATGATCCGCACGTTTTCCGTCGCCGTCTTCCCCAGCTCTCCATTTGGGTCGAGCACGATCACTCTCTCCCACTCGATCAATGCTTCCTTGAACAACTTCTTCTCCGCGAACGCGAGCCCCAGGTTGTAGTGCGCCTGCGCACTGTTGGGGTCGAGCACCAGCGCCTTCTGGTACAACCGCACCGCCTCCGCGTAGTCCCCGTAACTTTGCTCGATCTGCCCCAGGTGGCAATACGCCAGTACGTCGTTGGGGTTGACCTCGATCGCCTTGCGCAGCACCCGGCGCGCGTCGGGGCGCTTGGTGGCGGCGTCGTAGGCCAGGCCCATGTTGACGTAGGCCTTCGAGTAGGTCGAATCGATCTCGACCGCCCGCGTGTACTCCGCGACAGCGCTATCGTAGTAGGCCACCGCGCGGGCGTTCTCTTCGGCCGGCACCGCGCTTCCGAGGGAATAATACGCGTTGCCGAGGTGGAACGCGACGGTCGCGTCGCCGGGTTTTTCGCGCTCGAGACCTCGCAGGAAAGCGAGCTGCTGTTCCGGCTCCATCGTCGAGAGCTGCTGCGCCAGCGTGGGAGCCGGCGCGGGCGACTTGCCCGCGGTCTTGCCCTGCCCGCACGCCGCCGCGAGTGCCAGCGCGATGACCCCGCCCGCGCGGAGCGCCGTATTCGCGGCGCGGTGCCTCATTAGTAGCGCCCCTCGCGCTTGGTGGCCCAGCTCTCGGACCCCGCGATGCTAATGAAGAAGCGCACCTGCTGGTCCTCGTAGGTATTGGTGTCGACCGATCCCACTTGGGCAAACGTCAAGGCCGCGTCGAGCTTGCCGCGTCCGGTGCGAAAGATCAAACCGCTCCCGAGCGTGAACGCGACCCGCGAGATCTCCTCGCCGTCGGGCATCGTGTACGGGAGCTGCTCGAAGCGGGCCGACGCGCGAATGGGAAAGCGCGAACCCCGGAAGCGATACTCGAGCCCGAACGAGGCCACGCGCTCTTCGGTCAGGCGCTCCGACGGAAAGTCGAGTCCCTCGAAGTTGGTGAAGTCGCACAGCGACCCACCTGCATAGACCGTGAACCCGCGCATCACACGCCACGACGCGGACGCGGTCCAGCGTTCGGGCTGCCGCATGGTCTCTTCGTAGCTCGTGTCCGCGCTGGCGTTGGTGAAGCTTTCCTTTACGTTCACGTCGTAGTCGATTTCCGCTTCGTAGGCGACGCCCACCGACACACTCGCGATCGGTCGCACGACCACGCCGCCGGCGAAACCAGTGCCGCGCACTTCGCGAATCTGCTCGCTCGAGGCGTCCGCGGTGGTCGTGCCCGCGAAGTCGATGAGCCAGCGGTTCTCGATGGTGCCGCGCTCGAGCGAAAACGTGCCGCCCACCTTCATGAAGCGCCCCAAGTCGGCTGCCATGGTGATCGGCACCGACCACGTGCCGCCGCTGCGCGCGAAGATGTCGTTGTAGGTCTCGCCCGCCGGGGTTTCGCCAGGGACGCTGAAGTCTCCGTCGGGGTCGTAGCGCCCGCGGTACCCGACCGAAGCGGTGAGCGTCTTACGAAACAGCGGAAACGCCAGCCCGAGAGCGGAGAACTTGGACGCGACGACGGTGCGCTCGAGATCCGGGGACTGGTTGGCGTCGCGCGTCAGGTAGCCGGAAGCACTGAACGTGACCCGCTTCGCCCACGCCAGCATGGCCGGGTTGTATTGCAAGATCCCCAGCGAATCGTCGATGGTCTGCACGAACCCGCCCAGCGCCGCCGTCCGCGCGTCCACCGCGTCCAGGCGCTCTCCGAGTAGGTTCATCCCAAAGATCGATTCCGCGCGCGGCGTGGGTACCGCACCCAGCAGCACCGCGAGCGCGACCGCGGCCGGCACCCAACCAGAGACGCGCGCCATCACGGCCCCCTCGGCGGATCGAAGTCGGCGGGCGTCGATGAGGTGATGAAGACGCGCGGGCGCAGGCTGTCGGGCGCGCTGGAGCCGTAGAATTGCACCTGGCGTAACTCGGAATTCTCCGCGTCGAAGCGAACCACGATTCCGTTGTTCGCGAGCGTACCCTGCAAAATCAGCGCGATCGCGTTGGTCATCGCGAATTCGACATAGTCGGCGCTGGCCTGGAACGACGTCGCGGTCACCAGCTGACCGGTGAGAAACTCCGTGCTGGTGGGGTCGTCCGACGCCGGAATGAAGACGACCAGGTTGGGGTTGCTGCCCAGCGTCGAGCCGGGCACCAAATAGAGGCGCACGCGCGCATTGTGGACCGCGGAACGCTCGGGGAGCTGGTCGAGCGGGATGCGCAAGTGGATACGGCGCACGAAGCCGTCGGAGACCACCAAGTTGGAAGTCGCGGTGGTGGGGCGAACGAAGGTGGCGTCGGCGCTGCAGCGAAACGTGGCCGAGGTGCCGCCGACGAAATTGACGAAGATCTGCGGCCGATACCGATCGGAATCGGCGTTCTGCCTCGCCTTGAAGGTCGCGATCTTGTCGTTGACGTCATCGTTGTAGATCACGGCCAGCGCGGTACGCTCGATCTCGTCGCGAATCCAGCCCTGCACCAGCGCGGGCGGAAGCGGGTAATCGCGCGGGATGGTCTGCAACGTTCGATTGGGGCTGCCGGTATCGGGGTCGTCGATCACCGCCAGCGTGTCGAGGGTCGGAATCGAATCACCCTCGGCGTAGGTATCGTTCAATCTATAGAAGCGCGCCGGAAACGTGCCGTCGACGTCACTCGCGGTCAGTCGCAGCACCGCGCTGGACACCACCTTGGCGGCGTGCGAGGACGCGGTCGAGAACGGATTCTGGATCACCATCGAACGCTGGTAGCCCGACACGCGCCCGAATTCCAGGACCGTGTCCGCGGCCAGCGCCGTGTAGTACGTGAGCACCGTATCGGCGAACAACTCCAGCGTGTCTTGAACGATCACGCCCGGCTTGCTGTTGATGAGTTCGCTGTCCGAGCCCAGCGTGGAGATCGGGTCCGACGAGCAAGCCGCGATAACGAACGCGGCCAGCACGCACGCGAACCCGGCCCCGCGCCCCACGCGCGTCGCCCAACGGCGAATCTGGATGGGAATCATCGGCACCTTGTAGCACACGACCGGGGAAGATTCAAGGCGAGCCCTCGTCGTCGCGCGCGCGCTCGTCCTTGCGAACCGGTCGGCCGTCGCGGAAGTAGCGCAGTTCGTCGCCCGGGAGCAAGTAGTAGAAGCCGAACGTGATCTCGAGATAATCCTCTGGGAAATGATCCGGCAGGGGTCGAAACGGCGCCGCGCCCCGGATCGCGTTCTCGCTCGAGCGGTGCAGCGAGTCGTGTCCCTCGGTTTCGACCACCGCGAGTTCCGTCATGCGGCCGTCCGGATAAATCCGAAAATTCACCCACGTGTAGCCGTGAATCGCGCCCAACTGCGCGAAGGCCATGGGTGGGATCCATTTCTGCCGGATGCGCCGCTTCAAGTCGAGCAAGTAGGGCGCGAAGTCCCACGCCGTCGTGTTGAGCGTGATGTTGCCGATGGTCATGCTCGCCGACCCGTCGTCGCCGAAGTCGGGGCGCTCGGCGGGAAGCGCGAAGTCGTGCGGCGCATCCAGAGTCGTGCCTTGGCGCGACTGGCGCAGCGCTTCCGACAATCCTTCTTGCTCTTGCGGCAACTCCTTTTCGCGCTCGGTGCCGCTCGCCTCTTCGCCTGGTTCCGCGCGTTGCTCCGCGCCGCTGCCGCCGGGCGGAGTCTGCTCCAGCAACTGCTGTCCGCTCGGCACATCGGACTGGGTGTCGCGCGGGTCGAGGTCGCTCGCCTCCGACGAAACCGTCGACAAGTTGGTGCTGGTCCGCTCGGTCGGAATGGGACGCAAGGGCGGCTCGACCAGCGCCACCTCGACCGGCAGGTCGCGCTCCTCTTGCGCACGCGTCAGATCGATTTCCAGGCCGCGCTGGCGCTGGTACAACCCGAACCCGAGCAGCGACGCGTGGATCATTATGGAAATGATGACCGCCCACAGCAGGGTGCGGTCGCGCTCCTCGGGGACCCGCATCGCGGTCAACAACGAGGCGACGCCGCTCACGATATCCGCTCCAACCGGCAGGTCACGAAGCCGGTCACGAGCTCACGCAGCCCGGGCACGCGCGTCAGCGGCTTGAGTGCCCCGAACTTCGCGGGCTTCAAGTCCAGGCGCGAGACGCGCACGCCGGGCGTGCCCTTCACGATGTTCAAGAATCGACGAATGCTCATGTGATTCAGATCACGGTCGAACGACTGCATGATGGCGTGCACGCGGGCGTCGATCGTATCCGCGCTCTGGCCGCGCTCGACCAAGACCGCGCGGATGCCGCGCGACAACTGGGCGCGCGTGAACAGCAAATGGCACCAGGGGGTGTACACGTAATCATAGAGGTGCGAACCCAGCGGCGAATAGTGGGGTGTGAAGAACACCCAGATCGCACCTCCCGGGCGCAGCACGCGAACCATTTCCGAAAGCGCCCGCTCCGGTTCGGAGAAATGCTCCATGGCGTCGTTGGCGACCACGGTGTCGAAGGCGCCGTCGCGGACCGGGAGTGCCCCCGCGTCGCCGACGAAGAACTCGATCCCCTTCTTGGCTTGCTCCGCGTAGGCGCGCGATTGGACCGCGTTCGATTCCACGAGGTCGGTTCCGACCGCGCGCGCCCCGGCTTCGGCGTACGCGACGGTCTTTCCGCCCAGGCCGCAACCGACGTCCAGTAACCGCTTACCCGCCAAGTCGCCCGCCGGTTCCATGAAGAGTCGGGCGAACTCGCGGCCCCAGTGGTGCTCCCAGCGCGAGTAGGCTTCCTTGGATTCGCGGCCCGCCACGTTGGGCCGGCGAAACACGCGGTTGAGCCAAGGAATGAGCGCGCTCATGCGGGCGCTTCGGTCGTACCGCGCGCCGCCGCGGCAAGGCCGGCGGACCCGACGCGCCGCCCCGAGTCCTTCCAGAAGATATGCATTCGATCGAGGTCGAGAAACACCGTAGTCCGGCCGCTCGAGTCCGGGGTGAACTCGTGCGTCCCGCGCGCCACCCAGTCGGCGCCCCCGACCTGGAGATGGGTCAACGTCTCGTGCCCCAACGGCTCCCGCAGGGCCACCATCCCAGAGAGGCGCGCGGCGTTCGCCACCTCCCCCGACCCCGGTCGCAGGTCCTCGGGGCGAACGCCCAGGCGGACCTCGGCGCCCGGGCGCGACGACGCGGCGCGCGCGACGGGCTGCGGCAGCGCCAGCCGGGTGCCCCCGTCGATCACGACCGCGTCGCCGTCGAGGCGCCCGTCCGCGAAGTTCATGGCCGGGCTGCCCAAGAACGACGCCACGAAGGTATCCGCCGGCTCGCGGTAGCAGGCTTCCGGGCTCCCCACCTGGTGGACGCGGCCCTTGTTCATCACCACCAGCACGTCGCCGATCGTCATGGCCTCCACTTGGTCGTGCGTCACGTAGATCGACGTCGTGCGCAAACGATCGTAGAGGCGGCGAATGGTCGCGCGCATGTCGGTACGAAGCCGGGCATCCAAATTGGACAGGGGCTCGTCGTAGAGGAACACGCGCGGCTCGCGCACGATGGCGCGCCCGAGGGCCACGCGTTGTCGCTGCCCGCCCGAGAGCTGCGCGGGCTTGCGATCGAGGAGAGCGTCCAATTCGAGGGTGCGCGCCGCCTCAGTCACGCGGCGATCGATTTCCGCGCGCGGCATCT
>DASPGK010000319.1:0-5743 GCA_035620655.1 Candidatus Krumholzibacteriia bacterium | reverse complement strand
TGCGCGCAGAAGGGTGTCAAGGGACTCGTCATCATCACCGCCGGCTTCCGCGAGATCGGCCCCGAGGGGGCCAGGCTCGAAGACGCCATCATCGGTGTGGCCGCGCGACACGGCATGCGCATGATCGGCCCCAACTGCATGGGCGTCATCGACGCCACCCCGGACGTGCGCATGAACGCGACCTTCTCGCCGGGCGTGCCGCCGACCGGCACGGTGGCGTTCATGACCCAGAGCGGTGCGCTCGGGGTCGCGATTCTGCTCGCGGTGCAAAAGCTCGGGCTCGGCTTCTCGTACTTCGCGAGTGTCGGCAACAAGGCCGACGTGAGTGCCATGGACCTGCTCGAGTACTGGGAGAACGACCCCCACACGCAGCTGATCGCGATGTATCTGGAATCCTTCGGCGACCCGCGCCGCTTCACCGAGATGTCCAAGCGTATCTCGAAGACCAAACCGATCGTGGTGGTGAAGTCGGGGACCTCGGCGGCGGGCGCGCGCGCGGCGTCGTCGCACACCGGGTCGCTGGCGGGGCTCGAGGTGGCGTCGGAAGCGCTCCTGCAGCAGTGCGGCGTCAACCGCGTGTCGAGTATCGAAGAGATGATCCACGTGGTGGCGGGCTTCGTGGGAGCACCCATGCCGCGCGGCAACCGCCTGTGCATCGTCACCAACGCGGGCGGCCCCGGCATCATGGCGGTCGACGCCGCCGACGGCCACGGTCTCCAGATCGCGACGCTCTCCGAGACGACGCGCGCCGCCATGCGAAAGGTGCTGCCCAAGGAAGCCAGCGTCGAGAATCCCATCGACATGGTGGCGGGCGCCGGCCCCGACCAGTACGAGCGTGTGCTGGATCTGGCCGTCGCCGACGACAACGTCGACGTCGCCATCGCCATCTTCGTGCCGCCCTTGATGATCGAGCCCTTGGAAGTGATGCGCCGGATCACGCGGGTGGCGCGTGCGCACGAGAAGCCGGTGTACTCGGTGCTGATGGCGGAGGAGAGCTACTACGAGCGCATCCCGCGCGAGGTGCCCAACGCGGTCCCCATCTATCGATTCCCCGAGGACGCGGTCAAGGTGGCCGAGCACACCAATCGCTATCGCCTGTGGCGCGCGCGGCCGGCGGGAACGGTGCGCACGTTCCCGGTCGATGCGGCGAGCGCTCGGGCTCTGGTCGAGAAGAAAGCACGCGCCGGCGGCGGCTATCTCGCGCCGGAGGAGACGCACGCGGTGCTCGGCGCGTACGGATTCCCGACCGTCGGCCACGCGGTGGTCGCGGTCGATGGCGACCTCCGTGCCGCGGCGAGCGCGCTCGCATTTCCGCTCGTGCTCAAGGTGGTGGGCGAGAAGATCGTCCACAAGTCCGACGTGGGCGGCGTGATCCTCCACATCCGCGACGACAAAGCACTCGAGCGCGCGCGAGAGACCATGCGCGCCTCGCTCGCCAAAGCAGGCGTACTCGCGCACGCGACCGGCTTCCTCGTGCAGGAGATGGCGGGCGACGCGAACGGCAAGGAAGTGATCCTGGGTGTCGCGCAGGACCCCAAGTTCGGCCCCCTGCTCATGTTCGGGATGGGCGGGCGCTACGTCGAGATTCTGCGCGACGTCGCGTTTCGCGTGCTGCCCATCACCGACGTCGACGCGCACGACATGGTGCGCAGCATTCGCTCGTTCCCGATGCTCGAAGGCGTGCGCGGCGAAGCGGCCGTCGACGTCCCCTTCGTCGAAGAGATGATTCTCCGCCTGGCGCAGCTGATCGATGAGGTCCCGGGCATCCAGGAGCTCGACATGAACCCCGTCATCGTCACACCCACGCGCGCGGGCTGTCGCGTCGTCGACGCGCGCATCCGCGCCTCTGCCTCGCCCTAGGGCCGACCCGCGGCACCGCCTTCGGTGGTGTAATCATTTGTGGGATATTGGGTTATGCGTCAGCGGCGGTCGTCCGGGCCGCCGGCTGTCCCGGGGTGTCGAGCCGCGCGCGCCTCGGAGCGCGCCGGGACAACGCCCGCGCACCCCGCGCGTGAAAGTTGAAACCCCCTCGGCGTTCGCGCCGTAAGACGACTTCAGAGTCACTTACGCCCCGGCACGCCCCCCGGCTGGTTGACGCGGGGGGCGCTATCGGGTATAGGTCGCTCCGGAACCAACCCGCGCACCCAACCCGCCTCTCCTCATGAACGGAAATCGGGGCGTGATTCGAAAAACAATCAGTGGAGGTTATCCAGGCATGAAGCGCCTTACATGGGTCGTGGCACTCATCGCCGTAGCGGCGTTTACCACGGCCGGATACGGCAAGAAGGATAGCAAGGCCGGTTACATCGAGTACGAGGAGCACACCCTTCCCAACGGGCTCCGCGTCGTCCTGTCCGAAGATCACTCCGTGCCCGTGGTGGCCGTCAACGTGTGGTACCACGTCGGCAGCGCCAACGAAGAGAAGGGTCGCAGCGGGTTCGCGCATTTGTTCGAGCACATGATGTTCCAGGGTTCCGAAAACGTCGGCAAGGGCGACCACATGAAATATATCGCCGAAGCCGGCGGCTCGATGAACGGCTCGACCACCAACGACCGCACCAACTACTACCAGACGCTTCCCTCCAACCGCTTGAACCTCGGCCTGTGGCTCGAGGCCGACCGCATGCAGTCGCTCCAGGTGACGAGCGAGAACTTCGAGAACCAGCGCGAGACGGTCAAGGAAGAGCGTCGCCAGGGCATCGACAATCAACCGTACGGCGAAGCCTTCCTCGTGTCCGACACGCTCGGTTACGACGGCTGGCCCTATGACCACACCGTGATTGGCAGCATGGACGACCTGGACGCCGCCCAGGTGCCCGACGTGCAGGCCTTCTTCGACAAGTACTACTGCCCCGCGAACGCGGTGCTGGTCGTGGTGGGCGACATCGAGCCCAAGAAGACGATGGAGATGGTGAAGGAGTACTTCGGCGACATCCCCGCGGGCGAAAAGGCCGCGTTCCCGAAGTGGAACGAGCCCTTCAACAAGGGCGAGCGCCGCAAGGTGGTCGATTCGCCCAAGGCCAACGTGCCGGCGCTGTTTGCCACCTATCAGATTCCCGGTCATCTGCACGCGGACACGCCCGCGCTCGAGCTCTTGAACAGCTTGCTGGTCGAAGGCGAGTCGAGCCGGCTGCACAAGCGCCTGGTCAAGGACGAAGAGGCCGCCTTCGGCGCGTTCGGCTTCGTGGACGGGCGCATCGGCCCGGGCCAGTTCCGCGTCATCGTCGCGTCGAACGCCGGCGTCGACATCGAGACCTGCGAAAAGCTCATGGACGAAGAGATCGAGAAGGTCAAGACCGCGGGCATCACGGACGAAGAGCTCGCCAAGGTGAAGACGCAATTCAAGTCGGACTTCATCGGCCAGCGCCAGACGGTGATGAACAAGGCCGAAGAGATCCACCACTACATCTGGTTCCACGGTGACCTCTCGGTCATCAATACCGAGCTCGACACCTACATGAAGGTCACCGCGGAAGACATCAAGCGCGTGGCGAACCAATACCTGCGTTCCGACAACCGTACCCTGGTCGTCGCAGCGCCGCCCAAGAGCAGCTAACCACCCGAAGAGAATCGCTCAAGGAGGACAAACCGACATGAATCGCATTCGTACACTGGCGCTGCTCTTCGCGGTGACTGGGTTCGGGCTCGCCGGCGTCGTCGCGGCGAAGGAAGCGCCCCCGGCGCCCGAGCCGCTCAAGAAACTCGCGTTTCCCGCGTACAGCGAGCAGAAGCTCAAGAACGGCCTCGAGGTGGTCGTGGTCGAGCACCACGAACAGCCGGTGGCGTCGGTATGGATGGCCATCAAGGCCGGCTCGGTGCTGGACCCGGAAGGGAAGTCGTCGCTCGCGTCGTACACGGGCTCGCTTCTCAACAAGGGCACCAAGACCAAGGATTCGAAGCAGCTCGCGGAGTGGATCGAGTCGGTGGGAGGTTCGTTCAACGCCTCGACCGACGAGGACGGGACCATCCTGACCATCTCGATCTTGAGCGAGTACCTTCCCACCGCGTATGAATTCCTCGCGGACATCGTTCTGAATCCGACCTTCCCCGAGGATGAGTTGGAGGAAGAGCGCAAGCGCGCGGTCACCGGCATCGAGTTCGAGAAATCCGACCCGGACGCCATGGCCGATCGCCACTTCCACGCGGTCGTGTACGGCAACCATCCGTACGCGATTCGTCCGACTACGGAAACCGTCGAAGCGGTGACGCGCGACGACGTGGTGGGTTTCCACAAGAAGAACTACGTCGCCAACAACGCGCTCATGTTCGTCGTGGGTGACGTCACCGCGAAGCAGGTCAAGAAGGACGTCGAGACGTACTTCGGGAAGTGGACCGCGGGCACGCCCGATGTCCCCAACTACGCCGCCTCGCCCGAGCGCACGGCCAAGAACATCGCGCTCTATCATCGCCCCGGTTCCGTGCAGACCAACATCCAGGTGGGGCAGCTGGGACTGCGCCCGACCGACCCGGATTGGCCGGCGGTCCAGGTCGCGAACCGCGTCCTGGGCGGCGGTGCTACCGGCCGTTTGTTCATGTCGCTGCGCGAAAAGCACGGCTGGACCTACGGCGCCTACTCGGGCTGGAGCAAGCCCAAGGACGTGGGCACCTTCGACGCGCAGGCGAATTGCCGTACCGAAGTCACCGACAGTGCGCTGACCGAGATGCTGGCGCAGATCGACCGCATCGTGAAGGAGCCCGTGAGCCCCGAAGATCTCGCGAGCGCCAAATCGTACCTGGTCGGCAACTTTCCCACGACCATCGAAACGCCGAACCAAATCGCGGCCCAGATCGGTACGGTCAAGCTGCTCGGGCTCGACAAGAGCTACCTGGAGAACTACCGCAAGGACGTGGCCAAGGTAACCACGGCTGACGTGCAGCGCGTGATGCAGAAGCACCTGCATCCCGACAAGCTCGCGATCATCCTGGTCGGCGATGCCACCGCCATCAAGGACAAGGTCGACCCGATCGCGTCGGTGGCGCTCTACGACATCGAGGGCAACGCGGTCTCGATGGACGAGCTGGCGGTTCAGGGCACCGACTTCGACTTCGATACGTCGGCGCTCAAGAACATGTCGGCCACCTACGCCGTGAAGTACCAGGAGATGAATCTCGGCGACATGAACGTGTCGCTGACCAGAAATTCGGCCGACTTCTCGTCGACCTCCACCATCACCGGCATGATCTCCATGAACGAAGAGATGAAGTTCGGTCAGGATTTCGAGCCGCTGGCGTACAAGTTCTCGATGGCGGCGGGTCCGCAGCAAATGTCGGCCGACCTGTCGTTCGCGGACGGTGTGGCCAAGGGACGCGTCGAAGGCGGCAAGGACGGCGGCAAGGACATCAACGTCACCCTGGTCAAGGGCGCCATCCTCAAGAACGCGGTCGACTTCCTGGTCGGTACCCTGCCCCTCGAGACGGGCAAGACGTTCAAGTTCCCGGTGCTGGACACCCAGTCGGGCGGGATGGAGAACGTGACCATCGAGGTGGTCGGGGAGCAGGACCTGATGGTGCCGGCTGGCTCCTACTCGACCTACAAGATCAAGGTGAAGAGCGGGGATGGCGAGCAGGTCTTCTACGTGCAAAAGACCTCGCCCCACCTGCTGGTCAAGCAGGAGAATCCGGCACAGGGTCTCAACATCGAGCTCAAGAGCCTGAAGATGTAACGCACCGGCGGGCGGGCGCCTTTCGGCGCTCGCCCGCGCCCTTCCGCCGGGGAAAGTTGCCCACCTCTTGGACCCGTTCG
>DASPGK010000318.1:0-2620 GCA_035620655.1 Candidatus Krumholzibacteriia bacterium | reverse complement strand
TGACCGGCGGCCTGGGCGGAATGGGTGGCGCGCAGCCGCTCGCGGTGACGATGAACGGCGGCGTGGTGATCGCGGTCGAGGTCGATCCGTCGCGCATCGAGAAGCGTCTCGCCACGCGCTACCTCGACGTGCGCTGCGATTCCGTCGACGAGGCGGTCGCGCTCGCCACGGAGGCCACGCGCGCGCACAAGCCGCTATCGATCGGGTTGCTCGGCAACGCGGCCGACGTTTTTCCCGCGCTCCTCGCGCGCGGTGTCGAGATCGACGTCGTCACCGACCAAACCTCGGCCCACGACCCGCTCAACGGCTACGTGCCGCAAGGCCTGGACGTGGCGGCCGCGGCCGAGCTGCGCGCGCGCGACCCCAAGGGCTACGTCGCGCGCGCGATGGCGTCGATGGTGACGCACGTCGAGGCGATGGTGGGATACCAGCGCGCGGGTTCGGCCGTGTTCGACTACGGCAACAACATCCGCGGCCAAGCGCAGACGGCGGGCTACGCGGACGCGTTCGCGTTTCCCGGTTTCGTGCCGGCGTATGTTCGTCCCCTTTTTTGTGAGGGGTATGGTCCGTTTCGGTGGATCGCCTTGTCGGGTGATCCTAAAGACATCGCGGTCACCGATGAACTCGCGCTTGAGTTGTTTGGAGAAAGGCCGGCGCTGGCGCGCTGGCTATCGCTGGCGCGCTCGCGCGTGCAGTTCCAGGGACTACCGGCGCGCATCTGCTGGCTCAAGTACGGCGAGCGCGCCCGTTTCGGCGAGCGCCTCAACGATCTGGTCGCGACGGGGAAGGTGAGTGCACCCGTCGTCATCGGGCGCGATCACCTCGACAGCGGCTCGGTCGCGAGTCCGTATCGCGAGACCGAGGCGATGCGCGACGGCAGCGACGCGGTCGCCGACTGGCCGATCTTGAACGCGCTCTTGAACGCGGTCAACGGTGCCGCCTGGGTGTCGGTTCACCACGGCGGCGGAGTCGGGATGGGGCTGTCGATCCACGCCGGACTCGCGGTGGTGGTCGACGGCACCGAAGAAGCGCGCGCCAAAGCGGTGCGATGCCTGACCGGCGACCCCGGCATGGGTGTCGCGCGCCACGCCGACGCCGGTTACCCGGAAGCCATCGACGCCGCGCGCCGCGATTCGGTTCGCATCCCGATGCTGCGCGATTCCCAGTAGCGCCGTTTCACATCCCACATGAGCACGAAGCAGGTCAGCGCGGATCTCGTCGTCACCGGCTGCGGCCAATTGGTGACGCTCGCCAAGCCCGACCGCACTCCGCGCGTCGGTCCGGCGCTGCGCGAACTGGCCATCGTCGAGGACGGTGCCCTGGCGGTCGCGGCCGGCCGGCTGATTTCGGTCGGACCGCGCGATGAGGTTCTGGCCACCACGGGGGTTTCGGCGCAGACCACCCACATCGACGCCGGCGGTGCCGTGGTGATGCCGGGCTTCGTCGACTGCCACACCCATACCGTCTTTGCCGAGTACCGCCTGGATGAGTACGAGTGGCGCGTGACCGGCACGCCCTATGCCGAGATCGCGGCGCGCGGCGGCGGCATCGCAAAAAGCGTCGGCCACGTGAGAAGCACGCCGGAGGGCGTGCTCTTGGAGCGGACCCGGAAGCGGGTCTGGAGCGCGATCTCGTACGGAACGACAACAATAGAAATAAAAAGCGGTTACGGACTTTCATTGGAGCATGAGCTTAAGCAGCTCCGGGTGGTCCGCGCGCTCCGGGACGAGCTTCCGATCGGGGTGGTGGCGACCTTCCTGGGTGCCCACGCCATACCCAAGGAAATGGCCGCCGGACGCGAGGGGTACGTCCAGGCCCTCATCCACGAGATGATCCCTCACGTGGCCGCCGAGGGCCTGGCCGAGTTCAACGACGTCTTCTGCGAAGTCGGGGCGTTCTCCAGGGAAGAAACGGAACGAATCTTGCGGTTCGGGCAGCGGGCTGGACTAAAGGCCAGGATACACGCCGATGAGTTGACCGATATGGGCGGCGCGGAGCTTGCCGCCTCCCTCGGCGCGGTCTCGGCCGACCACCTCAAGAAAGCGAACGACAAGGGAATCGACCGCATGGCCAAGGCGGGAGTTTTCGGCGTGCTGCTTCCAGGGACGAGCTTCGGGCTTCCGTCGCTGGAGTTGGCACCCGCGCGCAAGATGGTCGACGCCGGGATGCGTCTGGCCATCGCGACCGATTTCAATCCCGGCAGCTCGACCTCGGAGTCGATGCCGATGATGATGTCGATCGCGTGCTCGCACATGCGCCTCTCTCCGGCCGAAGCGCTGTCGATGGCGACATACAACCCCGCCTTCGTGCTCGGGCGCGAAGGCGACGTCGGCAGTCTCGAGGTCGGCAAGCGCGCCGATTTCCTCGTGCTGGACTGCCGGGACTACCGAGAGGTCGCGAACCACTTCGGGATCAATCCGGTCGCGCGCGTATTCGTGGCCGGCACCGAGTGGAACGCGGCGTGACGCGGGGACGATGAAGTTGGCAAGCAACGTGAGCAAGGCAACGACGATTCGCAAGAAGGCCCTGGACCTCGTTCGCGATCAGGATTGGCCGAACGCGATCAAGGAGTACCGGCGGCTGGTCGAACTCGACCAGAACAATCCCAACGTGCACAACG
>DASPGK010000317.1:0-4999 GCA_035620655.1 Candidatus Krumholzibacteriia bacterium | reverse complement strand
CATGCGCCGTCTCATTCTCCCAGTCGTACTCGTCGCAGGTATCTTCGTGTGGCTCGTGCTGCGCGGAGGGCGCGGCGAGGACCACGCGTACTCCGGCACCATCGAGGCGCGCGACGCGCGGGTGGGGTCGCTGGTGGGCGGGCGCGTCCTGGACGTCCTGGTCGAAGAGGGCGACTCGGTGCAGGCCGGGCAAGTCCTGGTTCGCCTGGACGGCGACCTGCTGGTCGCGCAAGTCAGGGAGCAGGAAGCCCGCGTGGCGCAAGCACAGGCGGCCCTGGACCGCGTCGTGAGCGGGCCCCGCCGCGAGCAGATCGAGCGCGCGCGCATCGAATGGGACCGGGCCGAGAAGGAGCGCAAGCGCCAGGAGTCCTTGCTCGCGCAAGCGCTGACCTCGGATGAAGCCTACGACGCGGCGGCCGCCGCGGCCCAGTCCGCCTTCCAAGTCTACGAAGAGCTTCGCGCCGGAAGCCGGAGCGAAGACGAACGCCAGGCGCGCGCCGCCTGGGACGAAGCCCGCAGTCACCTCGTCTACTTGCAGCGCCAGCTCGCCGAGACCGAGGTACGCTCGCCGTCGGCCGGCGTCGTGCAGACCATCGATCTGCGGCCGGGCGACATGGTCGCGGCCAACCAGGGGATCGTCGCGATCCTGGCACCGGACGAGTTGTGGGTCCGCGTCTTCGTGCCCGAGACGCGCTTGGGGCGCGTGCGGGTCGGGCAGTCGGTCGACGTCACCATCGACACGTTTCCAGAGCGCGCGTTCCCGGCGCGCGTCGCCTCGGTGAGCGCTCGCGCCGAGTACACGCCGCGCAACGTGCAAACGGTCGAGCAGCGCGAAGACCAGGTGTTCGCCGTTAAGCTCGACATCGAGCCGGCGCCCGAGCTCAAGGCGGGCATGACGGCCACGGTTCGCCTCGAATGAGCCCCGCCGAGGAACGCGCCGACGATCGCTTCGGCATCGAGGTGCGCGGCGTGTCGCACGACTACGGTCCGGTCCACGCGCTGCGCGACGTGAGTCTGTCGATCGCGCGCGGCACCATCTTCGGACTGTTGGGGCCCAACGGCTCCGGAAAATCCACGCTCATTCGCATTCTGTGCGGACTGCTTCGTCCCACCTCGGGCCACGCCTTCGTCGACGGCATCGACGTCACGCGCGAGGCCGACGCGGTTCGCAAACGGATCGGCTACGTGCCCCAGCGCTTCTCGCTCTACGAGGACCTGACGGTGCTCGAAAACCTCAATTTCTTCGCGCGCGTGTACGGGCTCTCGGGGGAGCGCCTGGTCGAGCGGCGCGAGTGGGTGATCGGGCTGACGGGCATCGCGCCCTATCGCGACCGCCTCGCGGGCCAGCTCTCGGGAGGATGGAAGCAACGCCTTTCGCTCGGCGCCGCCCTCATGCACGAGCCGCGCATCGTGTTTCTCGACGAACCCACCGCCGGCATCGACCCGGTCGCGCGGCGCGAACTGTGGAATTTGCTGTTCGATCTGTCCGCGGGCGGCGTCACGCTCTTGGTTTCGACCCACTACATGGACGAAGCCGAACGCTGCAGCCGCGTGGGCTACCTGTACCTCTCGCGCTTGCTGGTCGAGGGCGAGCCCGAAGACTTGGTGAGGCTGCCGGAAATCACGCCCGCCGGGACGCGCCGCGTCGAAGCCGCCATCGACGGTAACCCCGCGCCCGTGATGCGGCGCGCCCGCTCGCTCGCGTACGTCCGCGAGGTCACCATCTTCGGCAACAGCCTCCACCTCCTGGTGCCCACGACCATCACCGACGAGGCGATACAGCGGGACCTGTCATCGGATGTCCCCGTCGATGTCGCCATTCGTCCGATCATGCCGTCGCTCGAGGACGTGTTCGTGCGCTTGACCGCGCTCCAGGACGACGCCGTGACCGCCGCCAAGGAGACCGCGCGATGAAGGGCTTCGTCGCGGTGCTTCGCAAAGAGGCGATCCACATGCGTCGCGACAAGGGAACGCTGCGGCTGGCGCTCGGCATCCCGGTCTTTCAGCTGATTCTGTTCGGCTCCATCGACACCAACGTCACCTTGGTGCCAACCGCGGTGTTCGACCAATGCCGCTGCCCCGAGAGTCGTGCACTCCTCGACGAGCTGGAGGCGACCAAGACCTTCCGGATCGAGCGTCCGGTGACGAGCCGAAGCGCGTTGCGCGAGGCCATCGTGGCCGGGGACGCGAAGGTGGGTATCGAGATCCCGCCCGACTACGCCAAGCGGCGCCTCGAAGGCACCCAGGCGACGTTCCTCGCGCTCATCGACGGCTCCGACAACACCATCGCGTCGCAGAGCCTGGCCGCGATCGACGGCTGGGCGCTCACGCGATCGCTGGAGGACCTGCAGGCGCGCACGGGCGCGGGCGAGCTCCCGGTCGCGCCCCGGCCCCAGATTCTCTTCAATCCGGACACGCGCAGCGCGAACCTCCTGATCCCGGGACTGATCGCGATCCTGCTCACGTTCTCGGGGACCCTGCTCACCGCCTACGCGATCGTGCGCGAGCGCGAGCGCGGCACCCTCGAACAGCTGATGGTGACGCCGGTCTCGTCGCTCGAGATGATCCTCGGGAAGCTGGTGCCGTACCTGGTGCTGGCGTTCGTGCAACTGGTGCTCGTTCTGTTTTGCATGCACGTCTTTTTCAAAGTGCCGATCCACGGGAGCGTGTTGCTCCTGGCGGGACTCTCGTTGGTGTACTTGACGTCGCTGCTCGCATTGGGGCTGATGATCTCGGCGCGCTCGGCCACTCAAATCGAAGCGACCCAGGCCGCCCAGGGAATTCTGCTGCCTTCGATCATGCTCTCGGGGTATATCTTCCCGTTGTCGTCGTTGCCGGTGCCGCTGCGTGTGGTCGCGGAGGCGCTCCCGGCCACCCACTTCGTGGCGATCTCGCGCGGCATCATCATCCGCGGGGCTGGATTCGACGATCTGGTGCGCGAAGTGGCGGCGCTGGCCGTGATCTCGGCGGTGCTGTTGACGGCGAGTGTGGTGATCTTCCGACGGAAGCGACTATGATGCGTTGCGAGATGGTGTTGATTGCCGTGTGCGTGCTCGCGTGCGCCGGGTGCGGGGGACTCTCGGCTCCGAACGCGGAGCTGTTCCCGGCGCCGCCGCGCGATGCGGTCACGTTCTGGGGCCACGCGTGCGTGTACATCGACGCGGGCGGCGTGGGCGTGGTCACCGACCCCGTGTTCGAGCGCTCGGTGATCTTTCGCCAGCGCCGCATCCCGTCGCCGCCGGTATCGTCGTACGCGGGTGCGCGCGTGGTATTGATATCGCACGCGCACCCGGACCACTTGAGCGCGGAGACGCTGCGCACGTTCCCGGAGAGCGTGGTGATCCTGGCGCCGCGCCCGTGCGCGAAGTACCTGGACGACGTGGGGCGCGAGGTGCGCGCGGTGGCGCCCGGCGACGTCTTCGAAACCGACGGCGTGCGTGTCACCGCGGTGGCGGCCCACCACATGGGACCGCGCTTGGGACTGGACGCGGCGTCGGACGGGCGCGCGCTCGGCTACGTGATCGAGACCGCCGCGGCGACGATCTTCTACAGCGGCGACACCGACTACTTCTCGGGCTTCGGCGACGTGGGGTGGACCTTCGACCCCGATATCGCCATTCTCAACATCAACGGCCACCTGCCCTCGACCGACGCCACCCGCGCGGCCTGGGCCACGCGCGCGCCGGTCGTGATCCCCGCCCACTGGGGTGGATTCGGATACTGGGTGTTCGGGGGTAACAAGCGGCCGCGCGACGGCGAGACGCTCGCGCGCGTGATCGGCGACCGGTTGCGGGTGCTGGAAGTGGGGCAGAGCCTGCCGCTGCCGACCCCGACCTTCGGGGCTTCGGAGTAGACCGCACGCGAGCGTTGCGCGGTGCCGAACAATCGCTTTTCCGCCGTCGCTGGTGCGAGTATAATGCGGTCCCGTCGTGTCGATGGGGTTCCGACGTCCTAACCGCTAGAAAGTCATTCGACGATCCATGGGTGTTTTCGACCGCGTCGTTTCCATGACGCTGCCGCTGGTCCCCAAGCCGGTGGTGCGTCGCGTCGCGAGCCCCTACATCGCCGGCGAGAAGATGGACGACCTCGTGCGCATCGCCGAGGGACTCAATCGCGACGGCTACCGCGTGGCGGCCGCCATCCTGGGCGAGTTCGTGACCCGGCGCGAAGAATCCGAGCAAGCGGTGCACGAGTACCAGGCGCTCCTGGCGAGCATGGGCGAGCGCCGTATCGACGGCTACATCCACGTCAAGCCGACCCACCTGGGCCTCAAACTCGACGTCGCGTTCTGCCTCGAGAACGTGCGCACGCTCCTGGTCGCCGCGCGCGCGCAGGGGCTCTTCGTGCGCCTGGACATGGAAGACTCGCCGTGCATCGACGACACGCTCGAGATCTACGACCGCCTTCGTCCCGACTTCGACAATGTGGGGGTGGTCATCCAGTCGCGCATGCGGCGCAGCCTGGCCGACGTGCGCGCGCTGGCCAAGGTGAAGGCCAACGTGCGCGTGTGCAAGGGCATCTACATCGAGCCGTTCGCGCTCGCCTATACCGACCCCGAGCTCATCAGCCGCAACTACGCGCTCCTGGTCGAAGAGCTGCTGGGCGCCGGGTGCACGGTCGCGATCGCGACCCACGACGAGCGCCTGGTGTGGGAGGCCGCGCGCACCATCGATCGTTTGCAGATTCCCCGCGAGCGCTACGAGTTCCAGATGCTGCTGGGCGTGCTGGCGCCGCTGCGCGCCACCATCAAGGCGGCGGGGCACCCGGTGCGCGTCGCGGTGCCGTACGGACCCAACTGGTATCCGTACTCGCTGAGGCGGCTGCGCAAGAATCCCGCGATCGCCGGCTACGTCCTCAAGTCCCTCCTCAAGCGATAGCGACCGACATGGGCGACGGCGACGCCTACATCCACGGCACCGACCCCGACGAACAGGAACGCCTCTCGCGCCTGAACGACCTCTTGAACGCGCAGTCGATGGCTCGCCTGCGCGTGGAAGCC
>DASPGK010000316.1:0-8111 GCA_035620655.1 Candidatus Krumholzibacteriia bacterium | reverse complement strand
GAGGAAGAAGCCGACGATCGCTTCACCCGCCACGGCAACGACGTGCTGATCGACATTCCGCTGACCTACCCCCAGCTCGCGCTGGGGGCGAAGCTCGAAGTTCCCACCCTGGACGGCAAGGTGCTCCTGCGCATTCCCGCGGGCACGCCGTCGCACAAGGTTTTCCGCATCAAGGGCAAGGGCATCCCGCGCCTGAACGGCTACGGCCGCGGCGACCAGCTGGTGCGCGCGGTCGCGTGGGTGCCGGACAAAGTGAGCAAGAAGGAAGAGGAGCTCCTGAAGGAGCTCGAGAAGTCGCTCTCCAACCGCGCGCCCAAGATCGACTAGCGCGCCGCCGATGCCGGTTCATCGGTTCACGTTCTATCTCCCGTCGTTGTCGCGCGACGCGACGGCGTTCGACCTCACGGGCGACGAGCACCACCACCTGGCGCGCGTGCTGCGCCTGTCGGCGGGAGAGACCATCTCCGTGACCGATGGTCGCGGGCTCCTGGTCGAAGCGGCGATCGCCACGACCTCGAAGAACCGAAGTACCGCGCGCGTCATACGCGTGCTCGACGACCGGGCGCCGGCGCGGCGCGTCGTGCTGGCGATGTCGCTGTTGCCGCGCGCGCATTTCGAAGTTGCGGTGTCGCAGTGCGTCGAAGTGGGTGTGACCGACCTCATTCCCGTCGTGGCGGAGAAGTGCCACGCGACCAAGTGGTCGAAGGCGGCCGCCGCCCGCGTCGAGCGGGTGGCGATCGCGGCCATGAAGCAATCGGGGCGCGCGTGGCTGCCGCCCGTGCACGAGGTACGCACGCTGGGCGCGCTCGCGAGCGAGGTGGCGTCGGGCGGTTATGGTCGCGCGGTGGTAGGCGACGCGGGAGCGCCCGCGCTCACGGCCGTCTCGCGGGATCGCGACGTGCTGGCGATCGTGGGTCCCGAAGCCGGCCTGACCGACGCCGAGGTGGCGCGTCTGGTGCACGCGGGGGCGGAGCGAGCGTCGGTTTCGGCGCACCGGCTGCGCGCGGAGACGGCCGCGGTGGTGCTCGTCGCCGCGCTCGCGCGCGGCGCTGACGGGGGCGTTTGACAGGGATGGGGGCGCGGCATAGACTGCCCGGGGAGGATGCATAACATGATGATTTGGGAAAAACTCAACGAAGACATGAAAACGGCGCTCAAAGGCGGCGACAAGGTCCGTTTGAGCGTCGTGCGCATGCTGATCTCGGAGCTCAAGAACGAACGCATCGCGCAGGGCGCCGACCTCGACGATGTCGCCCAGCGCAAAGTCTTGGCCAGCTACGCCAAGCGTCGTAAGGAAGCCATCGAGGCCGCGCGCGCAGGCGGCCGCGAGGACGTCGCCACCAAGGAGCAGGCGGAGTACGACATCACCATGTCGTATCTGCCCAAGCAGCTTTCCGACGACGAGTTGCGCGCGGCGATCCGAAAGCACATCGAAAGCAGCGGCGCGTCGGGACCGGGCGGTTTCGGCGTCGTGATGAAGTCGGTGATGGCGGAGCTCGGCGGCCAGGCCGACGGCAAGCTAGTCTCGGCTCTGGTCCGCGAGCTGCTCGGCTGACCTGCACACCTTTCTCCCGGTGCCGATCCGGGCCGCAGCACATGGACGACACCACCATTATCAATATTGTGCTCGTCGGTATCGTCGCCATCGGCGCGATCGCGGGGGGCATCAAGGGCTTCGCGCGCCAGGTGATCGAGCTGGTGGGGCTCGTGGTGTCGTTCTTCGTGGCGGCGGTGGTGGCGAGCTGGCTCGCCGCGCTCTTGTCCGACCACATGTCGATCCCGCACGCGCCTGCGCTGGTGATGGCATTCCTGGCCGTGTTCGTGGGCGGCCTGATCGCATTCCACTTCGTGGCACTCTCCGCCCAGCGCTTGATTCACACCACGTTGTTCGGATGGGTCGACCACGCGTGCGGCGCGATGTTCGGGCTCTTGGCGGCGACACTGGTCGCCAGCGTCATGACGTCAGCGGCGCTCGAACTGCCGGTGTCCGACCGCGTGCGCGGCGGCGTGGAAGACTCGGCGGTCGCCGCTTTCGTGCAGCCCATCGCGGGCTGGTTGTTCCACGCCGTATTCCCGCGCGACCCGGGGCGTCTGGCCGCCGAAAGCATGGCGCGCGCCCTCGGGCCCGACGCGTAGCGTCTGCGGCCCATGGCCCACCCTATCCCGACGAATCCCTTCGAGCACGCCGCGCGCGTGCTTTCGCTCGACGCCGTGCTCGAGTTGTTGGCCGCGCATTGTGTGAATGAAGGCACGCGTCGCAACGCGCGCGCGTCGACCCCGACCGCCGACGTCGTCGCCATCCAGCGCTCGCTGGACGAAATCGCCGAGTACGCGACGCTCCGCGAAGAATCCGGCGACATCGCAATTCCCGACACGTCGTACCGCGCCGACGTGGAAGCGATCGCGAACGGCGCGCGCGGGTCGGGCGAGGCCCTGCGCCGCGTCGCGGACGGCGAGCGGGCCATCGCGGCGCTGCGGCGCGGCGTGGGCGCGAACGCGGAGACGTTCCCGCGCCTGTCCGAGATCGCGGGCGGCGCTTCGCCCCACCACGACTTGGTGGCGGAGGCCGATCGCGCGCTCGAGCCCGACGGCAGCATCAAGGACGACGCGACGCCCGAACTGAAGACGCATCGCCGCGCGATTCGCGGGTTGCGCACGACGCTGCGCGAGCGCGTCGAGAAACTGGTGGCGGAGATCGGCGCCGACGCGCACGCCACCGTCAGCGGGAGCCGCCACGTGCTGGTCGTCCCGCGCGCGAAGGTCAAGCGCGGGAGCGGCTTTGTGCACGGCGCCTCCCACTCGGGCGGGTCGTTGTACGTCGAGCCCATCGCGCTCCTCGAGCTCAACAACGACCTGGAAACGCGCCTGGCGGACGAAGCGGAGGAGATCGAGCGCATCCTCGAAGCGCTCTCGGCGCGTGTGCGCGCGGCCGCACCCGCAATCCTGGTCAACGCCGACGTGGTCGAGCGCGTCGATCTGGTTCGCGCCAAGGAGGCCATGAGTGAGCGCTTCGGGTGCATCGCGCCCGAGATCTCGTCGACGGGGAGGCTGCGCCTGGTGCGCGCGCGCCACCCCCTGCTCTCGCTCGCGCTCGAGCGCGCGGGGCGCTTCGACCAGCAGGTCCCGCTCGACCTCGTGCTGGAGCACGCCGAGCGCCTCATGATCATCACCGGCCCCAACGCGGGCGGTAAGACGGTGGCCCTGAAGACCGTCGGACTCGTCTCGCTCATGCTCCAATGCGGGCTGCGCGTGCCGTGCGCGCACGGCACCGAAGTGCCGGTCTTCGAGCGCGTGTTCGCGGACATCGGCGACGAGCAATCCCTGGAGTCGTCGCTGTCGACGTTCACGTCGCACTTGCGCTACCTGGACGAGATGGCGCGCCATGCCGACGCGCGCTCGTTATGCCTCGTCGACGAAATCGGCGACGGCACCGACCCCGACGAGGGCGCGGCCATCGCCATCGCGGCGCTCGAGCGCATGCTGGCGTCGGGGGCCGCCGTGATCGCGACCACGCACTACGGGCGCATCAAGACCTTCGCGCTGGAGACGCGCGGGGTCGCCAACGCGTCGATGGCCTTCGCCGACGAGACCTCGCGCCCGCTGTATCGACTGATGCAAGGGATCGCGGGGCGAAGCCGGGGCATCGACACCGCGCGCCGCACCGGCTTCGACCCCACGGTGGTCGCGCGCGCGGAAGCGATCTTGGGGGGCGAGGCGTTTCGTCTGGAGTCGGCGCTCGCGCGCTTGGAGTCCAGCTACCAAAAGCTACAAGAGGAGCGAAGCACGCTCGAAAAAGCGCGCCTTCGCCTCGAAGAGGCGACGCGCGAGTACGAAGAGAAGGAGCGCGCGTACGCGCTCACCAAGAAAGAGGCGAGCAAGCGCGCGATGCGCGAAGCGGAAGCGATGCTCACCGACGCGCGGCGCGAGATCGAGGGGCTGGTGCGCGACATTCGCACGCGCGGCGCCGACAAGGACGCGATCCGCCAGAGCCGCAAGCGCGTCGACGACATGCTGGCCGACGTGCGCGGGCAGGCGCAGGCCCTGGAGCCCAAGTCCACACCGCTCGCGCGCGTGGCACCCGGCGATCGGGTGTCGCTCTCTCCCACCGGCCGGCCCTTCGGCACCGTGGTGGAGGTCGATCGCAAGGACGTCACCGTGGACATGGGCGGGAAAAAAATCCGCGCGCGCATCGGGAAGCTGTATCCTGCCGCCGGCGACGAGGCCGCCGTTGTGCGCGCGAGCGTCGACGTCCAGTTCGAGCCGGTGGGTGAAATCGAGGTCAGCGTGCGCGGCATGGACCGCGAGAGCGCCCTCGAGGAAGTGAGCCGCTTCATCGACCGCGCGGTGCTGACCGGCCTCTCGGAAGTGAAGATCATCCACGGCTTGGGGACCGGTGTCTTGGCGAAGGCGGTGCGCGACGCGCTCGCGCGCGACCCGCGCGTCGTCTCGCACCGGACCGGCGGCCCGATGGAAGGCGGCACCGGCGTCACCTTCGCGCGCCTCAAGTAGCCTATGCCTATCCCGCAGCACATCATCGATCAGGTCCGCGATCGCTCCGACGTCGTCGAGGTGGTGGGGCAGTACGTGGATTTGAAACGAACCGGAACCAATTACAAGGGTCTGTGTCCGTTCCACAAGGAGCGCACGCCGAGCTTTGCGGTGAGCCCCGAACGGCAGATCTACCACTGCTTCGGCTGCGGCAAGGGCGGCAACGTGTTCAATTTTCTAATGGAGATGGACGGGGTGAGCTTCCCCGAAGCCGTGCGCGAGCTGGGCCGCCGCGCGGGCATCGACGTAGAGACGCGCCCCGAAGACGACGCACGCTCCGAGAACGAGGCGCTCTTCCACGCCAACGCCTTCGCCGGCCGCTTCTACCACGACGCGCTCGCGAAGTCGGCGGGCGGGGACCGCGCGCGGCGCTATTTGGAGGGACGCGGGATTCCGCGCGAGGTGTGGCGCCGATTCGGGCTGGGCTGGGCGCCGGGGACCGGCGAAGCGCTCGCGGAGGCGGCCCTCGCCCACGGGATTGCCCGCGACGCCGTCTTGAAGCTCAAGCTGGTCATGCCGCGCGAGGGCGGCCGAGGCTACTACGACTACTTTCGCGACCGGGTCATGTTCCCGATCATCCAGCCCGGCGGGCGGGTGGTTGGCTTCGGCGGTCGCGCGTTGGGGGACGCGGAGCCCAAGTACCTCAATTCGGCGGAAAGTCCGCTGTTCCAGAAGCGGCGCACCTTCTACGGGGTCGACCGAGCGCGCGATCCGATCCGGGCGGCCCGCTTCGCCTACATCGTCGAGGGGTACACGGACCTGATTCGGCTCCACCTGTGCGGGGTGGAGAACTCGCTCGCGACCTGTGGAACCGCCCTGACCCGGGAGCACGCGGCCCGGATCCGCCGCCTGACACGGCGGGTGGTCCTCGTACCGGACGGCGACCCGGCCGGGGAGAACGCGGCCCTCATTTCGGGCGCACTTCTGATGGCCGAGGGGGTAGAAGTCGGGGTGGTTTCGCTACCCCCCGGATCCGACCCCGATTCCGCAGGTAAGTCACTCGCGCAGAAAGAGTTCAAAGAACTTTTGGGGCGTTCGTTGGAATATTTCGCATACCTCGACTATACTATCCAGCATCGAAACCCGACCGCGCGCGAGCGTGAGGAGCTCATCAGGCGCATCGTCGGTGCCATTTCGTCGGCTGACGACCCCCTTCGGGCGGATGTTCTGGTCGGCGAGCTGGCCCGGGTGGTCGGGGTCGAACCCGGGGGGCTGCGCAGGTTGCTTCGCCCGGGTGGTACGGCCGACGGGGATCGGCGTGCGGGGTCTGATGCGGGAACAAGCCGGTCCGGAGCTAGACGAGCGGCACTCGAGCGCCTCGTTCTCCGGCTGGTGATGGAGGGCACCCCGTCGGCGCTCGACGCGCTCGATTCCCTCGATGTCGAAGATTTCTCGGACGAAGCTAACCGCAAGCTATATAAACTGCTTGACTCGATGCGGGAGGCCCATATTGATTTGAGGGGTCGCGACTTTCAACGTCGGGCAGAAGAGACCGGGCTGGCGGGGTTCGCCAACGAAATATCCCTCGTCTCCGTCCCACCGGGGAACATCGACACCCTTCTCAAAGACCACTTGCGGGAGTTGAAAAAACGCCGGATCGAGGACGAGTTGGAACAGCTTCGTGAACGGCTTCTCAATGTCCCGGCAGAGAGCGAAGAGTCCATAGCGATAGCCGAGTACTTTAAACGCCTGAGGCAGGCGCTGGAGGAGTTGTGAGGCGCGTGGGTGCGAAAGTCAAGAATACGGGTTCTGCTGCGAGCGCTCCTGCGACCGCGCCGGATCGCTTCGAGTTCATTCTCGAAGACATCCGCAAGATCGCGGAGGAGAAGGGCTTTGTCCTGAACCACGAGATCGATCATCTCGTGGGCGAGGACTTCAGCCCCGAAGACATCGTCATTCTCTACGACCGCTTGAGCGAAGAGAAAATCGATTTCTTCGACTCGCCCGAGAAGGCGCGCTTGAAGATCGAAGCGCGCAAACGGCGCGAAGAGAAGGAAGAAGAGAAGAAGGTCGAAGAGGACGTCAAGGCCGTCATTCGCTACGACGACCCCGTGCGCATGTACTTGCGCGAGATGGGCAAGGTCCCGCTCCTCGATCGCGAGGGCGAAGTCGAAATCGCCAAGCGTATCGAGCAGGGTCAGATCATGATCGCGAAGGCGGTGTTCTCGCTCGATTCGCCCATCCGCGAGCTGCAGCGCTTGGCGCGCGCGGTGGAGAAGGGCGACATGCGCCTGGACGAAGTGGTGCAGGTGGAGACGGGCGGTCTCGCTCCGTCGTACACCGGCAAGAAGGAGCGCCAGGCGCGCTTCCGCCCCGTCAAGAAGATCGCGACCTTGCGCAAGGAGATCGTCGAGCTCCAGAAGAAGCTCAAGCTCAAGAAGAGCGCGGCCAAGCGGCCCGCGCTCGAGCGTTCGCTCGAGATGCGCCAGGCCAAGCTGTTCGAGGAGTACATCAAGCTCCAGCTCAATCCCAAGCAGCTCGAGAAGATCGTGGAGAAGATCCGCGGCCAGCGCGACCGCCTGAAGGACTACGAGGCCAAGCTCCTCGAGTACGAGGACTTCGTGGGTTTGGGCTACGACGACATCGTCACCCAGTCGAAGAAGCTCAAGGGCTCGCGCCGCAAGAGTGTGAAGGTCGAGGGCAAGGGGACCTGGTCGCTCGACATGCTCGAGGATTTCGAGCGCAAGATGCGCTCGCTGCGCACCGAGATCAAGGCCATCGAGAAGGAAGAGAACATCTCGATCGCGGACTTGGACAAGATCGCGGAGAACATCCGCCGCGGCGAGATCCAGGTCCAGCGCGCCAAGAAGGAGATGATCGAGGCCAACGTGCGCCTCGTCATCGCCATCGCGAAGCGCTACACCAACCGCGGCCTCGAGTTCTTGGACCTCATTCAGGAAGGGAACAGCGGCCTCATGCGCGCGGTCGACAAGTTCGACTATCGCAAGGGCTACAAGTTCTCGACCTACGCCACCTGGTGGATTCGCCAGGCCATCACGCGCGCGATCGCGGACCAGGCGCGCACCATTCGCGTCCCGGTCCACATGATCGAGGCCATCAACAAGGTCTCGCGCGCGCAGCGCAAGCTGGTGCAGGAGCAGGGCCGCGACCCGACCCCGGAAGAGGTCGCGAAGAAGCTCAACTACCCGCTCGACAAGGTCAAGAGTGTGATGAAGGCGAGCATGGAGCCCATCTCGCTCGATCGCCCGATCGGCGAGGACGAGGACTCCAACCTGTCCGACTTCATCGAGGACACCTCGGCCGCGTCGCCGGCGCAGTCCGCGTCGCACGCGATGCTGCGCGACCAGTTGAACCGCGTGTTGAGCACCCTCACGCGCCGCGAAGAGAAAGTGATCCGGCTCCGCTTCGGGTTGGGCGACGGTACCCCGCGCACGCTCGAAGAGGTCGGGACCATTTTCAACGTGACGCGCGAGCGCGTGCGCCAGATCGAAGCGAAGGCCTTGAAGAAGCTCCAGCACCCGAGCCGGGCGCGGAAGCTCAAGGGCTACACCGAGATCATCTAGCTTCGAATCGGATGTCCCAAGCGGGCGCTGGCTCTCGTG
>DASPGK010000315.1:0-3632 GCA_035620655.1 Candidatus Krumholzibacteriia bacterium | reverse complement strand
CGGTGACACCGCGCAGCGCGAGGTAGAGCTCCTCGGCGAGATACGGGACCAGCGGTGCGAGCAGGCGCGCGACCCCGTCGAGCACGGTGTAGAGCGTGTGATACGCGGCCGTCTTGTCCGCGCCCGCGGCTCCCTTCCAGAAGCGGCGCCGCGAACGGCGTACGTACCAGTTCGAGACCTCGTCCAAGACGAAACGCTCGAGTGCCCGCGCCGCGCGCGTGACGTCGTACTCGTCCATGCACTCGGTCACGCGCGCCACCGTCGAATGGTAGCGCGACAGGATCCAGCGATCGAGCAGCGCGGGCGCGCCCCGGTCGGTGCCGTGCGCGTAGCCGTCGATGCTCGCGTACATGGCGAAGAACGCATACACGTTGCGCAGGTTCTCGAGCACCTTGCGCGCGGTGTCCCTCACGCCCTCGCGGTCGAAGCGCGTCGGGCTCCAGGGCGGGCTCGTGGTCAGCAAGTACCAGCGCAGCGCGTCCGCGCCCTCGTCGTTCAGGATGTCCCAGGGCTCGACCGTGTTGCCCTTGCTCTTCGACATCTTCTGCCCGTGCTTGTCGAGAATGAGTTCGGTGGTCAGGCAATTGCGGTACGGGCTCTTGCCGGTCAGGAACACGGAGATCGCGAGCAGCGAGTAGAACCACCCGCGCGACTGATCGATTCCCTCGCAGATGTAGTCGGCCGGGAACTGGCTCGCGAAGGTCTTGGATTCGTCCCACGGGTGGTGGTACTGGGCGAAGGGCATGGCACCCGAGTCGAACCAAACGTCGATCACTTCCTTGACGCGCTTCATCGACTTCCCGCACCCGCACTTCAACTCGATCTCGTCGACGAAGGGACGATGGAGGTCGAGCTCTCCGGCCGGGAAGGCTACCGCGCGCTCCTTCAGCTCGGCGATGCTCCCCACCGCGTCCTGCTTCCCGCACGACGCGCACGTCCAGATGTTGAGCGGTGTGCCCCAGTAGCGCTCGCGCGAGAGCGACCAATCGACGTTGTTCTCGAGCCAGTTGCCGAAGCGGTGCTCGCCCACTTCCTTGGGGATCCAGTTGATCGTGCGATTGGCTTCGATCATCCGGTCCTTGAAGTCGGTGGTGCGGATGTACCAGGTCTTGCGCGCGTAGAACATCAGGGGCGTCGAGCAACGCCAGCAGAACGGGTACGAGTGCGTCACCTTCCCGCTTTTATACAGCCGTCCGTTCTGCTTGAGAGCCTTCACGATCAGGGGGTCCGCGTCCTTGATGAACTGCCCGGCCCAGGTCGCGATGCGCGGCTCGAAGGTGCCGTCGGTCTTGACCCCTTCCAGCAGCGGGATGCCCTGCTCTTTGTGGAGCGCGAAATCGTCGGCGCCGAAGGCGGGAGCGATGTGCACGATGCCGGTGCCGTCCTCGAGACTCACGAAGGTCCCCGCGACCACCCGAAACGCGCCCGGCGTTCCCTTGAAGAAATCGAACAAGGGCTCGTAGGTGGCACCCACCAAGTCGGCGCCGCGCATGGTCGCGAGCACGTCGTACTCCCCGTCGAGCAACTTCAGGAGCGCCTCGGCCAGGATCAACACGTCGCCTTGGTGAGAAACGCGCGCGTAGGTCTCGTCCGCGGCCACGGCCAGCGCGGCGTTGCTGGGTAGCGTCCACGGCGTCGTCGTCCACGCGAGAAAATATTCGTCGGCGTCCGCGCGCTTGAACTTCACGAAGATGCTGGGGTCGACCGCGTCCTTATAGCCGAGGCTCACTTCGTGGCTCGAGAGCGAGGTCTGGCAGCGCGGGCAGAACGGCACGCTCTTGTGTCCTTGATAGATCAACCCCGCTTTCCAGAATTCCTTCAGGATCCACCACACCGACTCGATGTACGGGTTGTGGTAGGTGACGTAGGGGTGATCCATGTCGAGCCAGAAGGCGATGCGGCGCGTGAACGCGACCCAGTCCTTCTCGTAACGGAACACGCTCTCGCGGCACTTCCGGTTGAACTCCGCGATCCCGTAGGCCTCGATCTCTTCTTTGCGCACGATCCCGAGCTCGCGTTCGACCTCGATCTCGACCGGCAGGCCGTGCGTGTCCCACCCCGCTTTGCGCACCACGCGGTGACCGCGCATGGTGCGATACCGGCACACGAGGTCTTTGCACAAACGCGCGATCACGTGGTGCACGCCGGGGCGGCCGTTCGCCGTGGGCGGGCCCTCGTAGAACACGAAGGGCTTGGCGGCCGGGCGCGCCTCGACGCTCTTCTCGAAGATGCGCTCGCGCTCCCAGAAGGTCGCGATCGCCTCCTCGGCTTGCGGAACGTTCTGGCTCGATGCGAGCTTGGGGAATGGAGTCGGTTTCATCGTGTCACGCGCCACGCGGCGCGGCTCTCAGGCGCGTTTCAAGTACTCGGTCACGAACGCGCGCAGCTTCGGTTCGGCTGCGTTCGCGGTGGCAATGATCTTGGCGATGTCGGCCTTCTCGAGCGCGTCGGGGCGACAGAGGTCCGTCACCACGCACACGCCCAGCACCCGCATGCCCGCGTGCACGGCGACCAGGTTCTCGGGCACCATCGACATGCCGACCACGTCGGCGCCGATGCGCGACAGGAAGCGGTACTCGGCCGCGGTCTCGAGGTTCGGACCCGCGACCGCGACCAGCACGGCGCGCCGCAGCGGTGTTCCCAACTCGAGCGCCACGCGCTCCGCGAGCTCGCGTCGCGCGCGGCTGTACGGCTCCGACATGTCGGGAAAGCGCTCGCCCAAGCGATCGTCGTTCCAGCCGATGAGCGGGTTGTCCCCCATCAAATTGATGTGGTCGGTTACGACGAGGAGGTCGCCCAGATCGAGGTGCGTGTTCATACCGCCGACCGCGTTGAACACCACCAGATCCTCGGCGCCCAAGGCGCGCAGGACGCGGATCGGGAAGGTGACGTCCTGCATCGAGTAGCCCTCGTAATAATGGAGGCGACCCTGCATCGACACCACCGGCTTGCCGCCCAACTTCCCCAGGACGAGATTGCCTTTATGCCCCTCGGTGGTCGAGCGCACGAAGTGCGGGATTTCGGCGTACGGTACGACCGCGTCGACCTCCATCGCGTCCGCGAGGTCGCCCAGTCCCGTGCCGAGCACGAGCCCGAAACGCGGCTGGGTCTGGGTGCGGGTGCGAACGAACGCCGCCGCTTCCTGAATGCGGTCGTAGAGGCCGTGCATAGAGGGGCAGCATGATAGCAAAAGCGCCCCGGCCCAGGAACGGCAAAAGGCGGGCTAGCCGTCGCGCGGTTCGCTCTGGCGCAGCGTCGACGCGATGTTCTGGAGGTCGCGGCGGAACTGATCCATGTTCCACTCCGACTCGGGCGCGTCGCCGATCGAGCTACCGGGGGTCGACGCGGCCGGACGCGCCGGCGTTGCGACCGGATCGCTCGACGCGGGAACTCCGGCGTTGGACTGGAGCACGTCGCGCTGGCCCTGCGAGAGCCGGTCCAGGATCTCACCCAAGCCGGGCAGCGCCTCGGTGGGCGCGCCCTCGGAGGTCTTCTCCTCGAAGATGCTGGAGGTGCGCTGGGGCAGCGTGTCGGGCCCCGACGCCGCGTCGAACAATCCCGACGCGCGGGAGGGGGCGGGCGGCGCTGAGCTGCGCGATTCGTGGACCTTCTCCGCGCGCGGCTCCTCGCCC
>DASPGK010000314.1:0-2428 GCA_035620655.1 Candidatus Krumholzibacteriia bacterium | reverse complement strand
TGACCGGCGGCGGTGCGATGCTCAAGGGACTCGACCAACTCTTGAAGAGGGAGACGGGCCTCCCGATCAACGTCGTGGACGACCCTTTGCTCTGCGTGGTACTCGGCGCGGGCAAGGTGCTCGACAACGTGCACGAATACGATCGGGTGCTGATGCACAGCTCGCGCGACTAGCGTATGCAGCTGTTCGAGTCCGTTTTCCAGAGACACCGCGACCGCACGGTACTCGTCGCCCTCATTGCCGCCTCGTTCGCGCTCCTGGCGATGCCCGAGACCCGCCAGCTCGATTTCGCGCGTGCCCTGCTCTCCCGCATCATGCGCCCCGCGCAGCGCACCTCCGACCTGATCGGCGACTACACGTCCGTGCGCGCGGAGAACGCGCGGCTGCGCCGCATGCTCGCCACCTTGGCGCTGGAGCGGGGGCGGCTGCTCCAGTTCCGCGACGAGCGCGAGCGCCTGCGCCGGCTGGCCGAGTTCAAGGAAGAGCAGACCTTCCGCCTGGTGCCGGCCGAGGTCATTGGCCGCGACTTCGACCGCATCCAGACTAACCTCGTGATCGACAAGGGCTCGCGCGAAGGGCTCGCGGAGCGCATGCCCGTCTTCTCTTACGACGGGCTGGTCGGGAGCCTATCCAAGGTGACGGAGAATTCGGCGTGGGTGCAGCTCCTGGCGAGCAAGAACCACCCCGTCAGCTGCATCGACAAGCGCAGCCGCGTCGTGGGCGTTCTCGAGTGGCGCCATCGCAACAACTTCGAGCTCAAGCACGTCAGTGCCATGGAAGACGTCGCCGTGGGCGACACGCTGCTCACCAGCGGTTTCGGGGGAGCGGTCCCCAAGGGGTTCCCGGTCGCGATCGTCGTGCGCGTGGCGCAGTCCACCGACGGCCTGTCCTTGCGCGTGGACGCGCGCAGCCCCATCGACTTCATGGCGCTCGAGGAAGTGTTCGTGATGACCGACGAAGTGCCGTGGGACCGGTCGATGTTCTACGAAGAGGCGGACACAGCTTTAATGCGCGACGTGTTGGAAAAGGCGCGGCGATGAAGTTCCTCATCCCGATGCTCACGATCGTCGTGTTCCTGGGCCTGCAATCGACGGTCGCCGGGAAGATCGCGATCGGCCCCGTGGCACCGGACTTCATCGTGGTGTGCGTGATCCTGTTCGGCCTGCAGCGCGGGCCGATCCAGGGCTCGCTGTTCGGCTTCCTGGCGGGTTTCCTGGTCGACCTCGGCAACCCCGGATACCTGGGCCTCAACGCGCTCACCAAGTCGCTGGTCGGGTACGCGGGCGGGCGCCTGGGGGCGACCGCCTCTCCCGGTATGCTGGTGCTCGTCTTCGTGATATTCCTCTCGGCCTTCGGGCACGACATCGTGTATTTCCTCGTTTATCACTGGCCTCGCGTCGACAGCGCGCTCGTGAGCATCCTCGTCAACGCGCTGCCGTCCGCGATCTATACCGCGGTGGCCGGCATCGTGGTCGAGCGCGTGCTCGCGCTCTTGGGGGCGAAGGTGGTGACGAGGGTTGGCAAAGAGAGACAGTAGGAGCCTGGTCGAGGGTCCGTTTCGCATCCGGACCCTGATGTTCATCGCCGCCGTCGGTTTCGGCGTCCTGATCGTGCGGCTCTTCACGCTCCAGGTCGTCCAGCACGAACAGTACGCGCAGTTCGCCCGCGACAACCAGCTGCAGCGCGAACGGTTGCCGGGCCCGCGCGGGTTCATGCGCGATCGCACGGGCCGCATCGTCGTCGACAACGCGCTCCACTTCGAAATCGTGATGCAGTGGCGTACGCGCGACGACGCAGAGCGCGCCGTCCGTTCGCTCGCGGCGTACATTCCCGTCGACACCGTCAAAGCGATGGCGCGCTTCGACGCGTGGCAGAAGCGCTACGGTCGCACGGCATTTCCGCTCTTTCCCGACGCCGACAAGTTCTTGATCTCGTTCGTGCGCGAAAACTGGTCCGAATTTCCGTCCCTGCGCGTCGAGTCGCAGCTACGGCGTCGCTATCCCGACGCCTCGGTGGCTGCGCACGTGTTCGGTTACGTGGGCGAAGTGACCACCGAAGAAATCACGGGGGCGGGGCAAGACGTCTACGTGGCCGGCGATTTCCTGGGCAAGGCCGGGCTCGAGCGGCAGTACGAAGACCAACTGCGCGGTACTCCGGGGCAGCGTGCCATCGAGATGACCGCGTCCGGCACCGCGCTGGGCGAGATCTCCGAATTGTCGACGGCACCCACGCCGGGCCACGACGTCATGATGACGCTCGATTACGACATGCAGGAGTACCTCGACTCGCTGCTCGCGGCACGGCCCAACCCGGCCGCCGCCGTGGTCCTCGACGTGGAGACGGGCGGCATCATCGCGGCCGCCAGCCGGCCCGCGTACGACCCCAACGCATTCGCGATGGGGTTGTCGGCCTCGCTGGTGGGCGACCT
>DASPGK010000313.1:0-6383 GCA_035620655.1 Candidatus Krumholzibacteriia bacterium | reverse complement strand
CGCTGGGGGCCTCGGCGGTCGCGACGGTGGGGCTCACCGAATCGATATTGACGCTCATCTACGCGGTGGCCATCGGCCTCTCGATGGGCACCACCGCGATGGTCGCGCGCCGCATCGGCGAGAAGAACCCGCGCGAAGCCGCCGACACCGCCGTTCAGTCCATCATCGTGGGTCTGGTTGCGTCGATCCCGGTTTCCCTCGTCGGCATCTTCTATTCCAAGGACCTCCTCGCGCTCATGGGCGCCGACGCGTGGGCCCTCGCAGAGGGCTACAAATACACCCAGTGGATGCTGGGCGGAAACGCCGTGATCATGCTGATCTTCGTGATCAATGCCATCTTCAGGGGCGCGGGTGACGCCGCCATCGCGATGCGCGTCCTGTGGGTGGCCAACGCGATCAACATCGTGCTCGACCCCGCGCTGATTCGGGGCTGGGGGCCGTTGCCGGAGATGGGGATCGAAGGCGCGGCCGTCGCGACCAACATCGGTCGTGGCGTGGGCGTGCTGATGCAGTTCGTGGTCCTGTTCCGCGGCGGCAAGCACATCAGGGTGCTGGTGTCCCAAGTGCACGTGCACGCCGAGGTCATGTGGCGCGTGGTGAAGGTGTCCTTGGGCGGCATCGGGCAGTTCATCATCGCGACCTCGAGCTGGATCGGCCTCGTGCGCATCATGTCGACCTTCGGCGCCGAAGCGCTCGCGGGTTACACCATCGCCGTGCGCATCATCATCTTCACGTTTCTTCCGGCGTGGGGTCTCTCCAACGCGGCCGCGACGCTGGTGGGACAAAACCTCGGCGCCAAGCAGCCGGATCGCGCGGCGCGCTCGGTGTGGATCACCGGCGTTGCGACGATGGCGTTCATGCTCTTGGTATCGGTGGTCTACATCTTCGGCAACGAGATGCTGGTTCGCATCTTCACCGACGAAGCGGCCGTGGTCGCGGCGGGCGCCCAATGCTTGCGCATCGTGTCGTACGGCTACCTGTTCTATGCGTGGGAGCTGGTGATGATCCAGGCCTTCAACGGCGCCGGCGACACCATAACGCCCACCAAGATCAACTTCTTCTGCTTCTGGCTGTTCGAGATCCCGTTCGCGTATCTCCTCGCGTTGAAGTGGGGAGCCGGCGAGCAGGGTGTATACTGGGCCATCGTGGCGACGGAATCGATGGCCGGGTTGATCGCGATCTGGCTGTTCCGTCGCGGCACCTGGAAGACCCGGATGGTGTGAGATGTCGCACTCGCTGTTCCTCGCGCTGGGGTACGCGGTCGCCTGCGGGTTGTGGTGGGCGACGAACCGCTTCGTCCCGCTGTGGAAGGATCCGGCGCGCCCGACGTTTGCGCGGCCATGGCGGGAAGTCGCGCTGGTTCTCCTGGGTGTGGTGGGTACGCTGCTCCTCGGGCAACTGTGGTCGCGCGGGATTCGTCTCGAGGGCTCCGGATGGCTCGGCACGGTGGGCGAATCGATCAACCAGATCGTCATCTTCGCGCCGATCATGTTGGTACCGGTGCTCCGCCGAAACGGGTGGGCAAGCGCGTGGATCCAGCGGCACGCGCTTCTTTTGCGCGTGACCACCGGCGTCGCGTTCGCGTTGGTGGCGTTGTTCTTGTACTCGCAGTTCGAAGCCGGCGCGCCGTCGTACGCGGATACCTTGCGCGGTGTGTTCGATCCGTCACGCGCGCACCTGGCCGTGCAGGTGCTGCTGGAAGACGTCGCGATCGCGATCCTCTTCGTTCGGTTGGCCGCTGCACTCGGGCAACGCAAGGCGATCATCTTGGTCGCGCTGTTGTTTGCGGGGGCGCACATCCCCGCGATGGTGGCGCAGGGCGCGTCGGCGGCGGACTTGCTTGCATTGGTACGCGACTTCGGCCTGGGCTTGCTCGTCCTGGCAACGCTGTGGCGCAGCGCCGACGTTGCATGGCTATGGCCGGTTCACTACGCCCTGGATATGACGCAATTCTTGGGAGGTTTGTAGGTGAAAGCGAAAGCGAAGACGAAGGCCAAGAGCACGTTAAAAACGAAGACGACGACCACGTCGAATTCGGAGTTCACCGCCGCGCACAAGAAGCTCGAGGCGATCCTGCGCAAGTACCGGCGCGGCCTCCAGAGCCGGCCCGACCCGACCGGCGGCTTTTGTCTTGTCGGCCCGCCCACCGAGACCAGCCGCGGCCGCGAGGTGTGGTTCGGCGCCGTGCAGACGCGCAAGAACTACGTCTCGTACCACCTGATGCCCGTGTACGCGTTCCCGGACCTGCTCGAGGGCGCCTCGCCGGAGTTGAAGAGGCGCATGCAGGGGAAGTCGTGCTTCAACTTCAAGGGCGTCGACGCGAAACTCTTCGCCGAGCTCGCGAAGCTCACCGAAAAAGGCTACCAGCGCTTCAAGGAAGAGAAGCTGATCCGCTGACGCGGCTAGGGCCCGGTGCGAATGGTCACCGAGGCCTTCTCGCCGCCGCCCGCGTCGACGTTCGTCGTCGCCGTGACGCGCGACGGGTCACCGAGCAAGTGCGGACGCAGCGCCGACACGACGTCGTCCGCGATCGATTTCGCGAGCGGGAACGTCGGCGCCGTCACCTCGACGTGCACCCTCGTGCTCGAGTCGCCGGTCTGGTTCAGTCGCGAGGCCGCTTCGAGAACGAGTGCTCGGGGGACGCCGGCCGCCGTTTCGGCGGGGACCGAGAACGACAGCCCAATCCCGTCCCGCGTGTCCATGGCGCGCGGCGGGAGTTGGAAGCTGTCGCCGAGGAAGCTCCGCTTGTTGCCGGCCTTGTCGGATGCGTTCAAGACGTAGGAGTACGTGAGATCCGCGCGCGCGGGCGTGCCATCGATAGTCGCTCCGTTCCACACGATCTCTTGGGGCGGTTTCCCCTCGCCGGCAAAGCGCGCCACGGTTTTTCCGCGCGAATCGGCGACTTCGAGCGCCCACTTTTCCACGCCGCTCACGTCGGGGCGGAAGCGCGCCACCGGGCCCGCGCGAAACTGGTCGAGCCACGGCCGCGGCGCGAACGGCGTGCGCTCGAACGCGGGCCGCGAGAGCACCGGCTCCACGGGGTCGAACGATTCCGCGCCGAGCACGTCCCATACGCTCTCCCAGTCCAGTCCGGGAGCGGAGGCGGGATCGAGCTCGATCTTGAGCGGTGGACGCTCGAACTGAACCCGCACGCGATCTTCGCCTTCGACGGTAATGCTCTCGAAGTCCTTGCCGCCGCTGCCGGCCTTGATGTTCATGGTGCTGTCGGGCGCGGCCTTCTTGCTCTTGGCGGCGGCCGGGCTCGCATCCTGCGTCGCCGACACGACGCACAACGACGCGAGTGTACCCACCAGGCTGTATTTCCAACGTCTCATGGTTCGTCTCCTTGAAGGGCCCTTTTAGTTCGCGTTCCCCAGCCGGTAATGGAAGGTGATGCGTCCCCATTGCTCGCTTCCACCCGGCAGCGTCGCGAATCGCCACGCCAGCAGCGCCTTCACCGCGCCCTCGTCGAAGTCGGTGAAACCACTCGTGCGCTCGACCAGGACGTTTTCTTTGACGTGCCCGTCCGGGAGCACGAAGAAGTACAGCGTCACCGATCCTTCGATACCTTCGCGCTTGGCCCACTCGGGGTAATCGGGCACCTGGTAGCTCACGACCGCGCGATCCGCCACCGGGCCGATGATGCGGGCACCGGCCAGATCGCGGGTGCGGCTCACGTCCTCCGGTTTCGCGGCCGGAACCGCGGAGACCGGCGGAGCGCCCGCGATCGCGACCATCACGGGACGCGACGGTGCGCCCTCGACCCGCCGCAGCGCGCTGGGCGCGCTCACGCTGCCGCCGGGTGACGCGTCGCGATGGAGCGTCGACGGAGTGGCGCGACCGCCGACGGTTTCCGAGGCGGGGACACCCGCCGGCGCGGGCACGCCGACGTTGGGCGGTGTTACCAATGACGCCAGGCGTGTCGCGCTGTCGCTCGCGTTGTTCTCGAGCGCGCTGATCCGCTCGTTCAAGATATCCGTCACGGCGCGAGACGACTGCGGTCGGGGCGCCGCGGTGCCGCGTTCCAACGCGCGCTCGAAGTGCTCGGCGCTCTCCGCTTCGCGCGTGGCCACGGTCTTCACCTCGCGCACCGGCGCGCTCTTCGTTTCCTCGTCGGCCATCGGTGGCGCGGCGTCGGGAACGCCGTCGGGAACGGTCGCATCGACCCACGTGATCTCGGTCAACCCGTCGGTGTCTCCGCCGACGGCCTGATAAAGACCCAGCAGGAGAAACAGGAGGGCGTGCAGTACCGCGCTGGCCGCGATGGAGTGACGCGTGCGCCCGCCGATCCTCGAAAATTCGCGATCGAGCAAGAGCTCACTCATCGCTCTTCGTCCCTCCGTGCTGCGTGGTCCCGATCGCGACCCGCTTCGCGCCCGCCGATCGAATCTCCTTCACAAGTGCTTCCACGGCCTCGTAGGAGACGCGCGCGTCCGCGCGCACGACCACGAGGATGTCGTCGTCGTGTTCGGCCATCGAAGCTGCCAGCGCGGCGCTGAACTCTTGCGCGGTCACGTCCTTCTCGTCGACGGCCAATGCGCCGGTGGTACCGAAGGTCACGTGCACGCGGTCGACGCCCTCCATGCTGCGCGTCTTCGCGCGCGGCAGTTCGACGTCGAGGCTGGACACCGCGATCATGGGTGCGGTCACCATCAGAATGATTACCAGCACCAGGGCGACGTCGATGATCGGCACGACGTTGATGCGCGCGACGGGGGTGGAGGTATCGGTGACGTAGCGCTTCATGGTTACCTCTCGATCACGGAAATGTCGACGGCACCCGACATTTTGGCCTGGTCGAGGACGTCCACGAACGCTCCGTGCGACACGCGGGGCGCACAGGCCACCCGCACGCCGCGTTCGGCGCTGGTCTCCAGGAGCGGTGTAAGCGACTCTCCGAGTTGCGCGCGCGCGACGATACGACGGTTGACGCGGACGCTATCTTCGGAGATTACCGTGATCTCGACGCGCTCGCTCTTGTCGACCTTCTCCGCCTGCTTCGCGGTCCGTGATGCGTTGGCCACGTCGATGCGCGATTCGAACGCCAGTGGCGTCGCGAGCAGCAGCATCACGACCAGCACCAACGAGACGTCGATCAGCGGCACCATGTTGACCTCGTGATTGGGCGAGGCGCCGCCGTTGAACGTGTTCGGGTTGGCTCCCATGGATCAACCGACGCTCACCGGCTGCCGGTCGCGGATGGAGCGCACCGCCGCGTCGTCCTTCGGTTTCAGGCGCGCGCCCGGCGTTCCGCCGCCGTTGTTCATGGTGGTCCGCAGCGCGCGGGCGTGATTCTCGGCCATGATTAGCATGACGTTCATGCGGCGCGCGAAGTGGTTGTAGAACATGAGTGCCGGCACCGCGACCAGGAGTCCGATGGCCGTCGTTACCAACGCTTCGGCGATACCGGCCGCGACCACGGAGGGAGCCGCCGAGCCCACCAGCGCCATGTCGTGGAACGCGCGCATGATGCCCCATACGGTGCCGAGCAATCCCACCAGCGGCGCGATCGCGGCCATGGTGCCGAGCACGTTGAGATTCCGCTCGAGCAGGAGCTTTTGGTTCGTGAGCACCACTTGGAGCTGCTCGTCGACGTCGTCGGGACGGTCGACCGGAGAACCCACCACGACCTCCATGGCCGCGCCCACCGGGTGGGCGGAGTGCTGGCAGGTCCACAGGGCTTCCTTGATCTCGCCGCGCTGCACGCGCTGCGTCACCTCGCGCGCGGTCTTCTCCGGGTTGCCCCGGCGGAGCCAGAAGTAATAGGTACGCTCGATCGCGACGCCGACCGTCACGACGCTGCAGGCGATCAGCACCAGCATGACCGGGCTTTCGCTCGCAATTTTCAACCAGTCGAACTCGGTGAACATCACCGTGCCTCCTTTTGGCTACTGTTTGGCGCCGCCGGATTGGAGCTCGCTCGCGCGCTCGCGGGCGGCGACGACGATCTCGGGGTCGGTCGCGTTCTTGATGAGATCTCGATAGGCGGCGAGCGCCTTCGGGTAGTCTTTCCGCGTCTCGTACAGCGCGGCGCTGCGCGCGAGGGCGGAAAGACGGTAGGTATTGGCCCTGTCGCCGTGCGCGCTCGCGCGCGCGTAGGCGGCCAGGGCGGACTTTTCGTCGCCGAGCTTCTCCCGGCACACGCCGACACGATAGTTCAGCTCCACCGCCAGCGCAGCGTCGACTTTCGACGCGAGAGCGCGCTCGTATTCGCCGGCCGCTTCCGCGTAGCGGCCCGATTCCTCGTCGAGGGCACCCAACTGGTGCGCGACTTCCGCCGCGCGCTCGTCCTTGGGGTTCTCCTTGCGATACGCTTCGAGCATCGCGCGCGCCTGGTCGACGTCGCCCAGCAGGCGATGGCACAGAGCGAGGTTGTAGCGGGC
>DASPGK010000312.1:0-8427 GCA_035620655.1 Candidatus Krumholzibacteriia bacterium | reverse complement strand
GTCCGCGGAGAAGAAGTGAGCGGCCAAACCCGTCCTTGACGCCGGCCGCGCGGTGCCGTCTAATCGGGTGAGCCGCACGTTCGCCGGCCAGAGCGCCGGTTCGACACGCTATTCCAACTCGAGGACATTCCATGGAAAACCGACGTTCCTGGGCCGAGCCCTGGAAGGTGAAGATGGTCGAGCACCTCCGCATGACCACGCGCGCGGAGCGCGAGCGCGCCATCGCCGAGGCCGGTTTCAACACCTTCCTGCTCCCGAGCCAATTCGTCTACATCGACCTGCTCACCGACTCCGGGACCTCGGCCATGAGCGACACCCAGTGGGCGGGCCTGCTCAAGGGCGACGAAGCCTACGCCGGCTCGATGAACTTCTATCACCTCGAAACCGCCGTGCGGCGCTTTTACGGCTATAAGCACCTCATTCCCACCCACCAGGGGCGTGCCGCCGAGCACATCATGAGCCAGTTGTGCATCCGCGCGGGCCAGGTGGTTCCGGGCAACATGTACTTCACCACCACCAAGGTGCACCAGGAGCTCGCGGGCGGCAAATTCGTCGATGTGATCGTCGACGAGGCCCACGACCCCGAGAGCGATTTTCCCTTCAAGGGCAACGTCGACCTCGGCAAGTTGGAGCGACTGATCCGCGAGGTCGGCGCCAAGGGCATCGCCTACCTTTCGCTCGAGACCAACGTCAATATGGCCGGCGGGCAGCCGTGCAGCCTCGCGAACATCCGCGACACCTGTGCGCTCTGTCACCGCCACGGCATCCCGGTCTACCTGGACGCCACGCGCGCGGTCGAGAACGCGTACTTCATTCGCGCGCGCGAACCGGGCCAGGCGCACCGCACGCTCTCCGAGATCCTGCGCGAGATCTGCGACCAGACCGACGGGTGTACCATGTCGGCCAAGAAGGACGCGCTCGTGAATATTGGCGGCTTCCTGGCCGTCAACGACGACGACCTGGCCGAGCGCGCGCGCAACATGGTGGTCATCTACGAAGGCCTGCACACCTACGGAGGCCTGGCGGGTCGCGACATGGAGGCGATGGCGATCGGGATCGAAGAGTCCCTCCAACTCGACCACATGCACGCGCGCATCGGACAGGTGGAGTACTTGGGCGAACGGCTGCTGCGCGCCGGCATCCCCATCGTCAAACCGATCGGCGGGCACGGCGTGTTCCTCAACGCGGCCAAGTTCCTGCCCCACATCCCGCGCGACCAATTCCCCGCGCAGGCGCTGGCGGCCGCGTTGTACGTGGACTCGGGTGTACGCTCCATGGAGCGCGGCGGCGTCTCGGCCGGTCGCGACGCGTCGGGCGCAAACCTGTTCCCCGCCCTCGAGCTGGTGCGGCTCACGATTCCCCGCCGCGTCTACACCCAGGCGCACATGGACGTGACCGCGGAGTCGGTGATCGCGCTCTACGAGAACCGGAACCAGATCGTCGGCTTGCGCTTCACGCACGAGCCCAAGCACCTGCGCTTCTTCCAGGCTCGCTTCGCGCCGGTCGAGGGGAACGTGGTGTTGCGCGCATGAAGACCATCATCGAGCCGTTTCGGATCAAGGTCGTCGAGCCCATCCGCATGACCACGCGCGGGGAGCGCGAGGCTATCTTGCGCAAGGCCGACTACAATTTGTTTCGAATTCACGCCGACGACGTGCTGATCGATCTATTGACCGACAGCGGCACGGGGGCGATGAGCAGCCTGCAGTGGTCGGGGGTGATGCGCGGCGACGAGTCCTACGCCGGCGCCAAGAGCTGGTACGTGCTCGAGCAATCCGTGCGCGCGCTGACCGGCTTCGAGCACATCCTACCCACCCACCAGGGCCGCGCGAGCGAACGCATCTTGTTCGAGCTGGTGGGAGGACCGGGCCAGGTGGTTCCCAACAACAGCCACTTCGACACCACGCGCGCCAACATCGAGCACTCGGGGGCGCGCGCGGTCGACCTCTTGATTCCGGAGGGACGCGACCCGCGTTCGCGCCACCCGTTCAAGGGCAACATGGACGTGGCGGCCCTCGAACGGCTCATCGGCGAGGTCGGGAGCGACCACATCCCGCTCGTCATGCTCACCGTCACCAACAATTCCGGCGGCGGCCAGCCAGTGAGTCTCGAGAACATTCGCGCCGTGCGCGCGGCGTGCGACCGCCACCGCCTGCCGTTGTTCCTGGACGCCTGCCGCTTCGCCGAGAACGCGTACTTCATCAAGGTGCGCGAAGCGGGCCAGGCCGGACGCTCGGTCGCCGAGATCGCGCGCGAGATGTTCGACCTGTGCGACGGCGCCACCATCAGTGCGAAGAAGGACGGGCTCGTCAACATCGGCGGGTTGCTCTTGCTGCGCGATCCGAAACTGGTGGCGCGCGCCGACGAGCTTCTCATACTGACCGAGGGCTATCTCACCTACGGCGGCCTGGCGGGCCGCGACCTGGAAGCGATGGCACAGGGCTTCCGCGAAGTCGTGGACGAGGACTATTTGCACTATCGCATCCGCAGCACCGAGTACCTGGGCGAGCGCCTGCTGCGCGCCGGCATCCAGATCGTGGAGCCGCCCGGCGGTCACGCGATCTACATCGACGCGGCCGCGTTCGCGCCCCACATCCCGCCCGAGCGCTTCCCCGGCCAGGCCCTCGCGGTCGCGATGTACCGCCACGCCGGCATTCGCTCGTGCGAGATCGGGAGCGTGATGTTCGGAAGATCGGGGCGCCCGCCGATGGAACTGGTGCGCCTCGCCATCCCGCGGCGCGTCTACACCCAGAGCCACATCGACTACGTGGTCGAAGCGTTGACGGAGATTTCCGCGGACCGGGGCGCGTTGCGCGGCTTGAGGATCGTCGAGGAACCGACGTCGCTGCGCCACTTCACGGCGCGCTTCGAGGAGATCTAGCGTTCGGGGCCGGGGCCCGTCAGAGATCGGTCGGAACCAGGCCGCAGAATATCAGCTGGTACTCGACCCAACCGGCCACGACGGTGCAGGTGCTCCAATCGGAGTCGGGCTCGATCACTTCCGTGGTTCCCGACCACACCATGCGAACATCGTCGGGGGCGGACCACACTTCGACATCGCAGCGGACCGCCGTCTGGATCCTCTCGTGCGACGGGACGTATGTCTCGGTGTACCTCACGCGTTCGTATGCGCGGTGCGCGAACACTTCGTAGCCCCGCCCGGAGATCACCTGCACTTCCCGCACGACGTACCCCGGAACGTAGACCGTTTTGGTGTGCTCGTAGGTCTCGTAGATCGCGATCACGCCGTCGCACCCCGCGCGGCGGGCGGCGTCGAACACGGTCACGCTGTCCGGCATCGCGGCCGGGAGCAGGTGATGCGACGGCACCGCGACCACGTCGTTCTTCTCCAGTGCGTGCACGAACGCACGCTCCCAGGTTTCACGCGCTGCCCTGTTCTCCCACAATGCGAGGACGAGGACCTTCGTCATCGGGCCCGGCGGGAAGTCGGGATCCACCCACATATTGAGCATGCGTGAACGGGTGCCGCAGGAAAGAACGAGAAGCAGAAAGACGAAGGGGAGCAGGCGCGTGAACACGGGCGTACGCACGATGGACTCCGCCGCCGGCAGTATCAGGAGACACCGGCGTGACGCGCTACATGGTAGCGCACCCGGCGCCGGGACGCAACGCTCTGGGAAGGCTAGTTGTTGGAGAGCTTTTTCAGGACGCCCTTGGCCACGCACTTGAGGGTGTCGAAAACGCCGTCGCCCTTGACCGCGACCGCCGGGAAGCTGGGGAACTTCTCCGGGTTCAGCTCCTGCTCCATCTCTTCCATGGGAATGATGTTGTCCATGTCGCGCTTGTTGTACTGGAGCACGAAGGGGACGTCGTCGAGCTTGAGCTTGTATTCCTCGAGGTTCTCGTGGAGGTTGTAGAGGCTCTCGATGTTGGCGTCGTAGCGCGCGGACTGTGAGTCGGCGACGAACACGATGCCGTCGACACCGCGCAGGATGAGCTTGCGCGAGGCGTCGTAATAGACCTGGCCGGGCACGGTGTAGAGGTGAAAGCGGGTCTTGAAGCCCTTCACCTGCCCGAGCTCGAGCGGAAGGAAGTCGAAGAATAGCGTGCGGTCCATCTCGGTCGCCAGCGTGATGAGCTTACCCTTCGTCGAAGGGTCGACCTTGTTGTAGACGTACTGGATGTTCGTCGTCTTGCCGCACAACCCGGGACCGTAATACACGATCTTGCAGTTGATCTCGCGCGACGAGTAGTTGATGAGCGACATGCCGCTTCGTGCCCCTGCGTCGGTGCCTAGTCTTTGAACAGCGAATCGATCTCTTTATTGAGCTCTTCGGTGAAGCCGGCGTCGAACTGCTTCAAGTCCTCGTTCTCGTACTCGAGCTTGTCGAACAAACGGTTGAGAACGGTGTCGAGGCTGTCGACGGCCTTCTTGACGCGCAGCCGCACCAGTCCCAGCGTGGTGCGCTTGTTGAAGAGTACCACCAGAATGATGTGCTGGGCGACCCGCGCGAGATACATGCTCTCGTCGACGCCCTGGTGGTAGAGGGTCGAGAAGTCTTTCTCGCCGATCAGCTTCGCGAGCTGCGCGTTGGCCTCGAAGTCGGCGGCGCACAGCGAGGCGAAGCTCATCAGGTCGAACTCGGGCTCCATGCCCACGCTCGCGATGAGCTGGCCGGTCTTGTCGATCAGGATGACGCTGGTCGAGTTGGAGTTCTCGATCAGCTCCTTGATGACCGAATTGATGGCCCAATAGTCTTCTTCGTAGATAGTCCAGTCGGCACGTACCATAGTCGCTCCGAACGTCGATGGGACGCCGCCTGAAGTCTCTGCCGACCGGACCGTCCGGTCGGGGAGTCGCTAGAGCGTTTCGCGGCGGTCGATGGCGCGGGCGAGGGTCGTATCGTCAACGAATTCAAGGGTCCCGCCCATTGGGAGCCCTCTAGCAAGTCTCGTGACAGTACAGCCGTAGGGAGCGACGGTCTTGGCGAGGTACAGGGCGGTGGCGTCGCCCTCCACGGTAGGATTCGTGGCCACAATGAGTTCCCGCACTTTTCCGCCCCGCACACGGGCCTCCAGGGCGCGCAGCGTGAGGTCGTCGGGACCCACCCCGTCGACCGGTGAGAGGACCCCGTGCAGGACATGGTACAGACCCCGGTAATGTTTGGTCCGCTCCATGACGATGACGTCCTCGGGGGCGGCGACCACACAGATGGTGTCCTGGGCCCGGCCGGGGTCCGTGCAAATTGCACATTCCTCGGCCTCGGTGATGGCCCCGCAGCGCTTACAGAAGCGAACCTTGGACTTGAGCTCGGCGAGCAGGTGCGAGATGCGGTCGGCGTCGGTGTTGTCGGGGCGAAGCAGATAGAGTGCGAGGCGCAAGGCACTCTTGCTGCCGATACCGGGCAGACGCGAGAGCGACTTGACCAGCGCCGATAACGTCTCCGATCCGAAATCCGCGGGAGGAAAACCCATGGACGCGCGCGCGCCTTAGAACAAGCCCGGGATCTTGAGGCCACCCGTGATCGCGGCGATGCGCTCCTTGGCCAGGCCCGACGCGCGCTCGTGCGCTTCGTTGACGGCCGCGGTGATCAGGTCCTCGAGCATCTCTTTGTCGCCGTCCTTGACGACGTCTTCACGGATCGAGATCTTCAAAACCACCTGCTTGCCGTTCATGCGCACGGTCACCGCTCCCCCGCCGCTGGACACCTCGAATTCCTCGCGCGCGAGATCGTCCTCGAGACGGGCCATCTTGGCCTGCATCTCCTGGGCCTGCTTCATCATCTTCATCATGTTCATGGTCGTCTCTCGGTCCTTTCGCCGCGTTACGTCTGATAGCGAATGATCTCGCCGTCGAAGTCGTTGATCAATCGCTGCATGATCGGTTTCTTGTCCTCGGGAATGTCGCGGAAGCGCTCCTCGGGCGGTTTCTTCTGCAGCGCGTCCTCGAGCGCCATCGCCTTCTCCTCCCCTTCCGAGAAGCACACAATCTCGACCGCGTGCCCGAAGTAGCGCTCGAACATCGCGCGCACGAACTCGATGCTCTCGGGGCGCGCCGCCTGCTCGCGCTGGAGCGCGAAGCTCTTCATGAAGCGAACCAACAGGCGCTTGCCGTCGAACGCGTAGGGCTTGCCCGAGATCAAGCACACGCCCAGCGATACTTTCTTCTGGCGCACGAAGGTGACGAAGCCGTCCCACAGCTGCTGAATCTTGGCCAGGTCGAAGGGGCCCTCGGTGTTGGGCACGGGCGACGCGTCGGCCTCTTCGCGCTCGCCCGCGTCGATGACCGGAGCGACCGGGGGACTCGCAGGCTGGCGCGGATTCGCGCCCAGGTCGCCGGTCGCCAAGAGCGACGCCGAGCCCGCGCGCGCGCCGGGGTCGCCCGCCGCCTCGCGCGCGTCGCTCGCCTTGCGCGGGCTCGCGGGCGCGGCGTTGCGCCCGCCGCGGGTCTCACCGCTGCCTTCGACGGAAGATCCTTCGAGGCGCGAGATCAGGGTGCGAATGTCGGTCTGGCGGTCGAGCAGGGTCAAGTCGACCAGCACCGTCTCCAGATACACGCGCGGGTCCGACATCGTCTTCAAGCGCGGGGCCGCGTTGCACAGCCGCTCGACCATCGTGACCAAGTCGGCCAATTCGTAGTGTGCGCGGCTCGAGTTCAAGTGCTCGATCTCGCTCTGTGACCGGAACAGGAGCGACGACAGATCGCCCGGAACCGAGAGCACCATGAGGTCGCGATAGCTCTCGATCAGCGCCGCGAGCAAGTCCTGCAGGTCGACGCCTTCGTTGACGGCGGCGTCGAGGAGCTGGAGCGGCCGGGTCGCGTCGCCGGCGGCGATCGCGTCCACGAACGCGAGCACCTTCTCCTGGTCGACCAGGCCGAGGATGCCGCGCACCGCCTCGGCGCTCACGTCGCCGCCCGACGCGGTGACGCACTGGTCGAGGAGACTGGTGCCGTCGCGCATGCTGCCGTCCGCCTTGCGCGCGAGCAGGCGCAGCCCGTCCATCTCATACTTCACCTTCTCCGCCTTGCAGATATCCTCCAGGCGCGCGGCGATCTCGGCGTTCTCGAGCCGCTTGAAGTGGTGGCGCTGGCAGCGCGACTTGATGGTGTCGGGGATCTTCTGCGGCGACGTGGTCGCGAAGATGAAGTACACGTGCGCGGGGGGCTCTTCGAGCGTCTTCAAGAGCGCGTTGAAGGCGTGCGTCGAGAGCATGTGGACTTCGTCGATGACGTAGACCTTGTTGCGGCTCTGGCTGGGCGCGAAGCCGATGCTTTCCTGCAACTCGCGGACTTCGCCCACGCCGGTGTGCGACGCGCCGTCGATCTCCATCACATCGAGGTGGTTGCCCTTGATGACGGCGAGGCACGATGGGCACGCGTTGCACGGATTGCCGCCTTGGACGTTCTCGCAGTTCAACACGCGCGCCAGGATACGCGCGGTGCTGGTCTTGCCGCAGCCGCGCGGGCCCGAGAAGAGGTAGGCGTGCGAGACACGCGCGGTTTCGACGGCCTTCTTGAGGGTGTGGGTGACGTGCTCCTGCCCGACCACGTCGTCGAAGGTGAGCGGGCGCCACTTGCGTGCGAGGACTTCGTAGCTCATTGCGCGCTGTCCCGTCGGGTCGCGCACCGCGCGACCGAGTTAGTGGTTCGGAATGGCGTCGCGAGTGGCGGCCAGGCTTGACCGCGTCACATGATCCGGGCCGCTTACCGCTGCTACCTTCCGGTCCTGACGGGATTCACGAAGGATCATTGCGCGGGACCCGGCCGCCACTCGCGACCGCGACCCGGGATGGGCCGCGGCCGGCGTTCCACATCGGCCGCGCGGAAAGAAAATGGTGGAGCTGATCGGGATCGAACCGACGACCTCCTCATTGCGAACGAGGCGCTCTCCCAGCTGAGCTACAGCCCCACCCTGGTCTGTTTCCGCGCGGTCGGGTGTTATGTCGAGGTCACGAAATATGGCGGAGAGAGAGGGATTCGAACCCTCGGAACGCTTGCGCGCTCAACGGTTTTCGAGACCGCCCCATTCAACCACTCTGGCATCTCTCCGGGCGAATACTAACCCACCATCGCCCGGAAAGGCAAGGTCTCCGCCGCGGCTCATCTCTTTCACGCGGGCCGGTCACACCTCAGGCAGGACGAGCGGAGGGAGAGCTGGCCTGACCGCCTCCCCCCGGCCGATCGAGTAGATCAGGCACGCGTATGTGTCCGCATTGATCAGCGCGAACGACGGATGCAGCCCATCGGACCCTGAGCCGCAACGCGAGCGATCGAGGGAGTAGGTCTCGTGCTGATCATCCACACCGGCCAGGTGCACCGCCTCGTGGACCAAGTCCCACGCCCTCGCCCCGAGGGGATCGCGCGTGCCGTGCAGGGACATCCAATCATCGTCGAAGAAGCGCGGACACAGGAACACCGTCGTGGCGAGCTCGAGCGCCGGGAACGTCATCGCGTTGGGCTCCGCC
>DASPGK010000311.1:0-2526 GCA_035620655.1 Candidatus Krumholzibacteriia bacterium | reverse complement strand
TCTCGCGTTTGTTCGAGATGCGCTTCCGCCACCAGGTGCACCAAGTGAAGGTGCCGGCACCGGGCGGCAGGCTCGAAAAGCGCGAGGTCGCCGAGTTGGTGGAGCGGTTCATCGCCCTGTACGAGCAGAGCTTCGGCAAAGGGACGGCCGCCCGGGAGGCAGGCGTCGAGATCCTCACGTTTCATGTCGTGGCCACCACGCATCGCGTGCCGCTCAACCTGGCGCCGGCAAAGATAGAAGACGCGGATGCCTCCGCGGCGCGCTCGGGGTCGCGCCGCGTCTGGTTCGGCGGCGCGTTCGTCGAGACGCCGATCTACGAGCATAGGAAGCTGAGGCCCGGCAACCGCGTCTCGGGTCCCGCGGTCATAGAGGGCCTGAACACCACCCTCCCCCTGCACCCGGGCCAGGAGCTCAGCGTCGACGCGTTCCAGAACCTAGTCATTGTCTTCAATGATTGACGCGATAACCTTCGAAGTGCTGCGGCACCGGCTCGCGACCATCGTCGACGAGGGGGCCGCGGTCATGCGCAACGTTTCCGGCTCGCCGAGCGTCGCGCAATCAAACGACTGCAACGTGGCGCTGCTGACGACCGCGGGCGAGGGCGTGGTTATCGGCCGCACCATCGCGAGTCATGCCATGTCGTGCATCCAGACCGCGAAGTACGTGCTTAAGGAGTACCGCGAAAACCCGGGCATCAACCCGGGCGACATGTTCTTCACCAACCACCCGTACATCGGCACGCCCCATCAGACCTGCGGCGTCATGGTGGCGCCGGTGTTCGCCGGCGAGCGCATCATCGCCTGGTCGGGCGCCGGCATCCATTTCGGCGACGTCGGTGGAACTACCCCGGGGCAGGTGTCGATTGGCGCGCGCTCGATCTGGGACGAGGCGATCCCGCTGCCACCGGTGAAAATCGTCGAGCGCGGTGTCATGCGGCGCGACATCGAGGACGACTTCCTCACGCGCTCGCGCACCCGCGTGCAGAACGCGGTCGACCTCAAGGCTATGGTCGGCGCGCACCACGCGATGTGCCGACGCATCGAGTCGCTCGCACAGCGCTACGGTGCCGATGTCGTCGTCGAGGCGCTGGATCGCGTGATCGCCACCGCCGAGCTCAAACTGCGGTCCATCCTACGCGAAGTGCCCGACGGCGAGTGGAGTTGCGAGAACTTCATCGACTACTACGACGCGGGCAAGCTCAAGGTCTATGCCTGCCGGCTGACAATGACGAAAAGAGGCGACGGCCTGGTGTTCGATTTCACCCGATCGTCGAAGCAGGCAGCTGCCGTGGTGAACGCGACGTTCGCCGCGACGGAGGGATACCTCCTGCGCGCAATGCTGGGCATGTTCGGCTTCGCCGTTACGCATTGCCCGGCCGCCATCCAACGCGTGGTCACGATCGAAGCGACGCCGGGCACGATCGTGAACTGCGCGTGGCCAGCCGGCGTGTGCAAGGGTACTACGTCGGTCACGCAAAGCGTGTGGCAGGTCGCGACGCATTGCCTCAGCCAGATGCTCATGGCAAGCGAGAAGCACCGCGACCGCGCGGTCGCCGTATCGCGCGGCAACCTGACCATCCTAGATCTCATGGGCACCGACCAGTACGGCGGCCCCTTCGCCGCGGTGCTGCAGGAATGCTGCCTTGCGGCGGGCAGTGCGGCGGGCGAGGTGTCGGACGGCATTGACACCGGCGGCGTGACTGAGCCGGAGGTCAGCATCCCCAACGTCGAAAACAACGAGTTCCGTTATCCCGTGCTCTATCTTCATCGCCGGCAACGGCGCGACAGTGGCGGCCCAGGCAGATTCCGCGGCGGGGTGGGCTTGAGCATGGCGTTCACGCCGCACGACGTCGACGAGATCCCGAACGTCATGATCCATACACACGGGGTCAGCGCGCCTTCGGCGCTCGGGCTCGCCGGCGGCTATCCTGCGGTGCTGAACCACCTCGCAATCAAGCGCAGGACGAATCTAGAAGAGTTCTTCGCGCGCGGCGCGATGCCGACCGAGCTGTCCGAACTCCAGGCGGAGAAGCTCGAGCTGCCGCCGCCGTTCACTTATACGCGGCTCAAGAAGGGCGACGTGTTCGAGTGCGCGGGCGGTGGCGGGGGCGGCTACGGCGATCCCCTCGAACGCGCGGTCAGCGCTGTCGAGCGCGACGTGGTCAACGGGGTGGTTTCGCGTGAAGCCGCGGCCACGCACTATGGCGTAGTGATCGGGGACAACACCGCTACGGAGGCGCGCCGCACCGCGCTGCGCAAGGCGCGTCAGGAGACGGCGCGCGTAGTCGGCCAGGCGCTCGCCGTCGCGGTACGCTGCCGCTGCGGTCAAGCGCCACGCTCGCTTTCGGCGCGCGATACCAAATACGAGGCGGAGGCTTATACAGAGGAGCAACGCGTACGCACTTCGTCGTACCTTATCAACGAGATGTTTTGCTCGGCGTGCTGGGCGGTGGTCGAAACGCGCATCTCGGTGCCTGACGTCGAGGCGTGAGCTTCATCTCCCTCCAGGGCGTTACGCGGACCTTCG
>DASPGK010000310.1:0-11669 GCA_035620655.1 Candidatus Krumholzibacteriia bacterium | reverse complement strand
CGTGGTAGTGGAAGCGCACGCGCATGGGCTCGCCGCAGCGGAACACGCCGGCGGGGTTGCCGTTCTCGTCGAGGAACTCGACTCGCGTAAAACGGATCATCCCGTTGCCGCCGCGGTTCTCGACGTCGGCGAGGTCGTAGCCCGAGCGCTGCGCGTCGGAGAAGGTGGACAGGTACGCGGCGATCACCCGGTCCGACGCCGCGTCCTCGCGCAGCTTGCCGGCGTCGATCCAGATGGTGCGCGGGCAGAGATTCTCGATCGCGGCCATGTTGTGGGAGACGAACAGGACCGTGCGGCCGCCCGAGCGCAGTTCGTCCATCGCGTTCAGGCACTTCTTCTGGAAGTCGGCGTCGCCCACCGCGAGCACTTCGTCGACGAAGAGCACGTCGGGGTCCATGTGGGCCGCCACCGCGAAGCCCAGCCGCAGCCGCATGCCCGACGAATAGCGCTTGATGGGCGTGTCGACGAATTTCGCCACGCCCGCGAAGTCGATGATTTGGTCCAGGCGCTGGTCGATCTCCTTCTTGCGCATGCCGAGGATCGACCCGTTGAGATAGATGTTCTCGCGTCCGGTGAGCTCGTCGTGGAATCCGGTCCCCACCTCGATCAACGAGGCCACCCGGCCGCGCACGTGGATGCGTCCCGAGGTGGGATACGTGATCTTGGAGAGCAGCTTCAAGAGCGTGCTCTTCCCCGCCCCGTTGCGACCGATGATGCCCACTACTTCCCCCTCGTCGACTTTGAAGCTCACGTCGTTGAGGGCCAGGATGGCCTGCTCGTCGTCCTTCTTGCGCCCGGGCCGCAGCGCGTTGATCAGCGCCTCGCGCAGCATGGTTTCGTGGCGCAAGGCACCCAGACGGTAGCGCTTGGTCAGGTGGTCGACGTGGATGGCTTCACGCAAGTCCGGTACTCCTTAAATCAAATCGGCGAAGGTTCGCTCGGTGCGATAGAAATACACGGCGGCCAGCGCGAACAACACGACGCTAACCGCGCTCGCCACCCCCAGGCTCGCCCAGTCGATGGTCCGCCCGGGCAGGATGCTGGCGCGGAACGAGTCGAGAATCCCGACCAACGGGTTCACGTGCAGCAGGAACGCCCACTTCTCCGGGACGATGCTGGGCGGATAGAACACGGGCGAGAGAAACATCATCGACTGGATGAAGAACGGAATCGTGTATTTGATGTCGCGAAACTTGACGTTCAGGGCCGCGAACAGCATCCCGACCGCAGTCGTGAAGATGATCATCGGCACGAGCAGCACCGGCCACATCAGCATCTCGATGGTGAGCGGGAGCCGGTAATACGCGATCAGGGCCACCAGCATTACGGACGCCACCGCGAAGTCGACGATGCCGCTCAAGGTCGACGAGGCGGGAATGATGGCGCGCGGAAAGTACACCTTGCTGATGAGGTTCGAGTTCGAGATGAGGCTATTGCCCGCCAGCGGCACCGAGTACTGGAAATAGGCCCACGGCACCAGCGCGGCGTAGGCGAACACGGGGTACGGCGCCCCCTCGCTGTCGATGCCGGCGGCGCGGCCGAACGCGAAGGTGGCGACCACCATCAGGGCGAAGGGCTGGATGATGGCCCACGCCGCGCCCAGAATGGTTTGCTTGTACCGGATCTTGACGTCGCGCCACACCAAGAAGAAGAACAGCTCGCGGTAGCGGACGAACTCGTAGAGCCACTCGACCGCCACCGGACGCGCGACGGCGCTCATAGCACCACCTTGCGGCCGTAGAACGCTTCTGCGCGCCGCGAGGGCGCGTTGCACTCCATCGCGCGCAGACGCATGAGCCCCGCAAAGGTCTCCTGGTCGAACCAATGCTTTCCGCGCTGGGAGGCGAAGCACTCCAGCAAGATCGCGATCTTTTCGTTCGCGTGGCGCTCGTCGAGGGGGACGTACACGTTGGGAGCGCCCAGATCGCCGTCCCACTTGGGCACCTCGTACTCGAGCACGAGGTGGTCGCGGAACGTGTTCCAGGTCAGCTCACAGATCGCGCGGTGGTCTTGGTGGAGGTCGGCGCGCGCGTGTGTGAACACGGCGTCGGGCTGTACGCGCGACTTCAATTCTTCGAAGTAGGTCTTGATCTTGGAGTGCTCGCTCGGAAAGAAGCCGTCGCGAAACTGGTGCAGCTCGACGGTCTTCCTGCCGGCCCGCGCGAGAAAGCGGTCCGCGGAAGCGCGCGCTTCGCCGCCACGCTCGCCGGTGGCGCTGAACACCACCCAATGGACGGAAAGGCCCGGGTTGGACTCCACGAGTTTGAGCACGGTGCCGCCGCAGCCGATCTCAATGTCGTCGCTGTGCGCACCCAGGCACAGGATGGAACCGATGCTTCCCACAGCGAGGGTCTTCATGGTGGCCTAACGCCGCTTCCCGGCCCACAGCTCCCACGGGGCTTCGCCGCGCGTGTACATGCTCTCCAGCGTTTGCCGCTCCTTGAACGTGTCCATGCTGACGAAGAACCCCTCGTAACGGTAGGCCGAGAGCAGTTTCTTCGCGATCAGGCGTTCGAAGGGCTTCTCGACCAGCTCCTCGCCGTTCTTCATGTAATCGAAGATCTCCTTGCGCAGCACGAAGTACCCGCCGTTGATGAACACCTCCGACGCCGAGACGTGCGTGATGGCGTCCACCGAGCGCTTGTCGTCGAAGGACACCATGTGGAAGCTCTGGCTCGGGCGCACGGCCAGGAAGGTCGCGACGCGCGGGCTCGACCCGACGTCGCGGATCATCTCCGGCAGCGGGAGGTCGGTGAGGTTGTCGCTGTAGTTGGCCAGGAACACGTCGTCGTTCTCGACGTACTTGCGCACCGCCTGCAGTCGGCCGCCGATGTTGGTGTTAACACCGGTGTCGACGAAGGTGATCTTCCAGTCGTGGATGTCGCTGTTGGCGAGCTCCACCTTTCCTGCGCCGGAGAGCGTGAAGTCGTTCGACAGGCATTCGTCGTAGTTGAGGAAGTAGTTTTTGATCACGTCGGCCTTGTAGCCGAGGCACAGGATGAACTCCTTGTGGCCGAAATGCGCGTAGTACTTCATCACGTGCCAGAGGATGGGCCGGTAGCCGATCGGCACCATGGGCTTGGGGATTTCGTCCGAGTACTCCCGGATGCGCATTCCCTGCCCGCCGCAAAACAAGACGACCTTCATTGCTACTCCCGGCCGCGCCTGGCGGCCAAAAAAGGCTTACAGTCCAATTCCCTCGTAGCGGGAAATCGCGTTCTTGTCCAGCATGCGCCGGCCGTCGAACACCAGCGGGGTCCGCCCCAGCTTTCGAAGCAATTCCGGGACCGCGACGAACTCGCGCCACCGGGTCACCAAGACCACCACGTCGGCCTCGCGGAGGGCCCCTTCCAAGGTCTGGGCGTAGCGCACCGGCTTGCCGGCGAGCGCGCGCCGGGCCGGCTCGGTGGCCACCGGGTCGTAGGCGGTCACCGCCGCCCCTTCCGCGAGCAGGCGGTCGATAATGGGAAACGCGGGCGATTCCCGCACGTCGTCGGTGTCGGGCTTGAAGGCCAGGCCCAGGACCGCGACTGCGGCGCCCTGGAGCGACGGCACGCGTCGCTTGAGGCCCTCGATCACGCGATCGGGGCGCCCGCGGTTGACCTCGAGCACCGAGCGCAAGACGCGCATGTCGACCCCCTTCGACCCGCCATGTGCGACCAGCGCGCTCACGTCCTTGGGCAGGCAGCTCCCCCCGAAGCCGCAGCCCGCTTCCAGGAAGCTCGCGATGGGGGCGCGCGCCCGCGCGTGGCCCGAAACCGTGTTGAGGTACGCGGACTCGTGCACGCCCGCCATGACGTCCTTGGCGTCGATGCCGCCGATGGCGCTGCACAGGTCGGCGATCTCGTTCGAGAACGAGATCATGGCCGCGAGCAGCGAATTGGACGCGTACTTGATCATCTCCGCGGTCGCATTGTTGGTGCGAATGAGCGGCACGCCCTCGAAGCCGGCATACAGTTGCGACAGCGCGTCCAGTGTTCTGGCATCGATTCCGCCGATCACGATGCGGTCGGGGCTCATGAAGTCGGCGACGGCGGTTCCTTCGGTCAGGAATTCCGGGTTGGCGCCCAGCCCGAAGTCCTCGCCGGCCTTCTTCCCCGATGCGGACTCCAGGGCCTCGCGAACCGGCCCGTCCGTTGTGCCGGGGACCACGGTGCTCTTGACCACCACCGTGTGTCGCTCGCGCTTGCGCGCGAGTAATTCGCCGATCTCGCGGGCCGCGCGCGTGACATAGGTCAAGTCGATCGCGCGTCCGTCGAAGGGGGTGCCGACCGCGATCAAGGTGATATCGGTCTCGGCGACCGCTTCGGCGAGCGAGGTGGTGGCGCGAAACGCGGTCCCGCTGTGGCGGCGCAGGAGCTCGGCCAGGCCCTCTTCGTGGATGGGCGGCTCGCCGCGCCGAATGCGCTCCACCTTGGCGGCGTCGACCTCGACGCACACCACACTGTGCCCCTTCTCGGCCAGGCACGCGCCGGTCACGATGCCGACATAGCCCGCCCCAATAATGGAGACGCGCATCAGGCGTCCTCCGCTTCGCGATGGTAGTGGTACCAGACCAGCGAGCGCCGTAGGCCCTCGTCGACCAGGATGGTCGGGTCGTAGCCGAGTTGCGCGCGCGACTTGGTCAGGTCGGGGCAGCGCCGATTGGGATTGTCGACCAGATAGTCGCTCTCGGTGGGCGCCTGCATCACCACGCGGCCGGCGTACCCGAACAGGTCGCGCGCGGTCGCAACCACCTTCTCGGCCAGCTCGCGCATCGAGATCTCGGGGCGATCCACGCCGACGTTGTACGCCTCGCCGATCCCCCCGCGCACGAGTGCTTTGTAGTATCCCACCACCGCGTCGGCCACGTAGCAGAAGGTGCGCTTGGGCTTGCCGTCCGAGAGCATGACGATGTCGCGGCCATTCATCACGTCGCGCGCGAAGTCGGGAATGACGCGCCGGTCGCTGATCTTCAAGCCGGGTCCGTAGTTGTTGAACGGCCGCACCATTTTGACGGGCACGCCGTAGTGGCGCGCGAACACCACGCACAGGGTCTCGCCGTAGCGCTTCGATTCGTCGTAGCACGCGCGCGGCCCCGTGCACGAGACGTTGCCGCGGTAGTCTTCGCGCGTGGGAATCTGGTCGGGCGCCGGGTCGCCGTAGATCTCGCTGCTCGAGTAGAAGATGAAGCCCCGGAAGTCCCGCTTGCTCTCGACACGCGCGCGCGCGTACTCGAGCAGGTTGCGCAGCCCGTCGATGTTGGCGTCCATCGTCTCCAACGGGTGCAGGCGATAGTAGATGGGCGACGCGATGCCGGCCGCGTGGATGATGTACTCGAACTCGGGCATGGGGTCCGGCAGCGGTTCGCGTACGTCGAAGCGCGTGAGCGTCAGGTCGGCGCGGCCGCGCAGCGCCTCCAGCCAGGCCGGCACGCCGCGCACGTAATTGTCGAACACGGAGACGCGGATGCGGTCCTTTTCGTTCGCGCGGTCGTTCCAGTGAAGGATGCCCTGGACCATGTAGTACCCGAGGAAGCCGGCTCCGCCGGTGATCAACACGCGCGACCCCGCCATCGCGGCCAGCTCGTCGCGCAGCCCCGTCGTCACGTAGTCGAGGTCGCGATTCAGCAGGTCGGAGAGGGGCTCCACGCGGGCTCCGTCGATTCGAGTCACCAAGAGAATCCTCCGTGGTCGCGGTTTACAGGCCAAACAACTTCGGTCGCGCGGCGCGTCGCGCCCCGGCCGCGACTTCGCGCATCAAGTCCCTGCGCACGGCGATGGCCGAGCGCACGAGCACGCCGATCGCGCGCCACTTGGCGGCCGCGGAGATGGGCGCGTGGACGACGCCGTGCAGGCACTGACGGTAGTGCTCCCACAAGCGCGGGCTGAACCGGCCCGTCTTGCGCGGGTCGAAGAACGCCTGCTTCTGCTCCGTGGTCGCCATCTGGCTGAACGCGTTCTCGTGGATGCGTCGATAGAAGCGCGAGGTCGGGAGCTCGAGGAACTTCCCCTGCAACGCCAGCTCGAACACCAGCACCTCGTCCGCGCCCACGAAGGTCCCCATCAGCCGCGTCTTTCCCAGGGCCGCGGTGCGCATGAGCCCGTAGATCACGTTGACCAGACCGATCTGGGCCATCGCGCGCGCCAGGCGCTCCGCCGGATCGCTCGCGCGCAGGTCCAGGTTGTCGTCGTACCCACGGATCACGCGCCCCTCGGGGTCGATCAGCTCCGTCTTCGGGTAGCACAACACGGCGTCGGGGTCGGCGTCGAGGGCCGCCACACACACCGCGATCGAATCGGGCGCGAACAGGTCGTCCGCGGGCGCCCAGCGAAAGAACTCGCCGCGCGCCAGGTCGAAGGTGCGCCGGTAGTTCCAGGCCGCGCCGCGGTTCTCCTCGGTACGAACGAAGCGGACCCGGCGGTCCCGCCGGGCGTAGTCCTGCGCGATCTCCGGGGTCCCGTCGGTCGAGCCGTTATCGGAGACGATTAGCTCGAGGTTCGCGTAGGTCTGCCCCAGAACCGACTCGATGGACTGGGCGAGGAACGCCTTCCCGTTGTACACGGGCATCCCCACGCTCACCCTGGGCTTGGAGGCTTCGACGGGCATCGTCAATTCCATCGGAATCTTCGTGTTGGCGACCACGCGCAAGAGCATGCACTCGATTTTCGGACCGCCGCAAGCAGAACGGGCGGACAAGGGCTAGACGTATTCAAGTCAGCAAGTTACATGCCCGCGTCAGCAAGCGGTGGGGCGGGCGATTCGGACTACGGGAGGAGGCGAAGGACGGGCGTCAGCAGGCGCCCTTCCCCGTGAAGACGACGAAGACGGTCCGGAAGAGGATCTTGAGGTCGGTCCAGAAGCTCAACCGGCGAATGTACTCGAGGTCGAGGTGGAGCTTGTCGCGCAGGCCGTCGTCGGTGTTGGTGTAGCCCAACTCGACCTGGGCCAGACCGGTGATCCCCGGCTTCGTGCGCAGGCGCAGCTGAAACTCCGGCAGGTCCTTCTCGATACGCCCGATGAAGTAGGCGCGCTCGGGGCGCGGACCGACGATGCTCATCTCGCCGCGCAGCACGTTATAGAACTGCGGCAGCTCGTCGATCCGGGTCTTGCGCAGCACGCGTCCCACCAGCGTGATGCGGGGGTCGCGTTCCTTGGCCCACATGGGCGGTGTGCCGCGCTCGGCATCGACGACCATGGTGCGGAACTTGTAGATGGTGAACGGCCGGCCGAAGTTGACGAGCACGCGGCGATCGCGGCGGCGGCGGTCCATGTCGGCCCGTCCCGACGAGCCGCGGCGGTCGCGGCCCCGGCGGTTGATACCGATCCGCTCCTGGCGGTAGAACACCGGACCCGGCGACGTGGTCTTGATGAGGACGGCGGCCGCCACCATCACCGGCGACGCGACCACCAATCCGACGAACGAAAGCACGATGTCCAGCGCGCGCTTCCACCCCAGGCGCCCGATGACGTCGTAGGGATGCCGCACGCGGTCGGCGGGCCGAACCCGAACGACGGCGCTCGAGCGATTCCATGGGATCACGATCTCCGGCCGGCGAGCGAATCTTTGGGCGAATTCGTTCATTCAGGGCGCAACCAGTTCGGGTGGATGGATTCGAGGTTCGGAGCGCACGAGTCTCTCGCGGAGACTCCGGGGGCGTACCCCGACCTCGCAGTGCGAACGCGTTCAGCATTTTTGGTGCCACGCATGCGCTTCTTTGCACAAACCTCACGCCGATCGCGCGAACGCGTAATCAGCGTTGGCACATGCTGTTAACTGTGTTTACGGAGACTCGACTCGAACGAACGAGGGACGACGATATGGCGATAATCGGGGCGCATTGGGCAATTCACCCATTTATCCACCGCAGTGATGCGTGTAACTTATTGTTTAACTGCTAGTTACCCGGTGACGCAGGAACAATGGGAGTCTTGGGGAAATCACCGCACGGCGCGCGGCGACGACGGGGGGACGAACGACGCTATTCGGCGAGGACCGTGAACGCGTGACCGGACGACGCGTACTCGCGACGTGCCTGCTCGGCATCGTCCGCCGACTTGAATCGACCGACGACCACGCGATACCGGGAGCCGTTCGACTCGATCTTCGCCGGGATCTGGAGCAGCTGCAACGCACGGACCTCGGCCCGCGCGCTCTCGAGCCACGCGTGCGATCCAGCGAGCAAGAGGTAGGAGCCACCGGAGCGCGACGGAGAGGTTTCCTTCGGAACCGCCAGGCGCGACGGCGGCGGCACCGGCTCCGAGTCGGCGATGGGCGGCGAGAAGTCGCCGGTCGGGACGGTCAGTCGCCCGCCCTGCGAGGACGGACCACCGAACGCGTACGACAGCGAGAACGAGTGCACGCTCGAGAAGTACTCCTGGGGCGTGTACGCGTAGTCGAGCGTCATGACGCCGTAGTGCAGCCCGAAGCCCGCCTGGAACGGCGCGCCGCGCTGGCTGCTGTCCATGTTGTCGGTGAAGCCGCTGCGTAGGGTCAGCATCGGGTTGAACTGATAGTCGACGCCGAGCTGTACCCGCGTCCCGTATGCGTCCGAATCCGTGAACTGCGCGCCCGCGAAGAACTGGCCCAGGCTCGACGCGAATATGCGGCCGCCGCCGAACGAGTACTCGGGCGCCACGTTCCAGCTCTCCGAGTCGAAGGACACCGTGCCGCCCAGGTCACGGGCCGCGGCGTGGAATAGATTCGGGCCCATCCAGTACGACGCGCCGAGGTGGAAGGCATAGCCGGATCCGTCGGTCGGGAGCACGTGCTCGCGGATGATGGTGGTCCCCGCCGCGAGCGCGAGCCCCGTGCCGCGAAAGGCGTGGCTCACCGTCACGTCGAAGCCGACGTCGTAGAAACTCTCCTCGGAGACCGGATTCAAGGCGGCGTCGTAGCCCTGGACCCCGCCGGAATACAGGAACGTCGCGCCGATACCGAGGACGGTCCCCTGCGCTCCGATGGGCATTGCCACACCGGCCGAGGTGAACGTCAGGTTGTCGAGCCATTCGCTGGTCGTGATGAAGGCCTCCGCCCGGGGCAGGCCCGACAGGAAGGCCGGATTGGAGTACATGAGGGTGGCGTCCGGCGAGAGCCCCGCCACCGCGTCCGGAGAGGACATCAAGCGGGCGCCGACCGGGATCTTCAGAAAGGGCGCGGCATGGGTGCCGGCGCCCTGCTGGGCGCGCACGTCCGCAAACGGCCCCGACAGGCCGATCAAGGCCAGGCCGAGGATGGTCGCAGAGCGCCAGTTCGGTCGGTTACGTCTCATGCCACCGATTCCTGCCGCGTCGTTCAGCGCGCGGATTGAAGGTCGTTTGGATTCCCTGCACAACGAGCAATAGCGAGGCCAACACCGCTCGCAGAGGCGTCGCCAGGCCACAATGCGCTGGGGCATGCCCCAGAATGCCGCGGCGTGCCACGGGAGCGTCACCGCCAACTCCGCGGAGACCTCGCCGAATTCCAGATCGCGTTCGAATCTGCACGGCACCATTGCGGGTCGTGCCTCGTAAGGTGCCTAGAACAACGGGTGGGGCGCTGTAACGGAACTCACACGCTGCTTCCCATCCACGCATCGAACCCGCGTGAGTCATTCTTCCAGGGGACGCTCTTCGGAAGCCCCGCGCCCGTGCTCGATCTCGTCCAGCCGGCGCGCGGCTACCCTCGAATATCGTGTTTCCGGAAATCGCTCAATACATTTCTTCAACATTTCGCTCGCGCGCGCGGAGTCGCCGAGGACGGTCGCGTAGACGTCCGCGCTCTTGAGCAGACCCGCCGCGGTGCTGGCGTCGTCCCACGCCGACGGGCCCGACCCCAGGAGCGCCGCACCCTCCGCGGCGCGCCCGGCGGTCGCGTAGCTCGCCGCGAGCGCGTCCTGCACGCCCAGTCGATCGCCGGGATAGGGGCTGTTGCGGTCGATGAGCGAGAGATAGTACTCGCGCGCGCGCTCCAGCGTGCGCTCGGCGAGCGCATGTTCGCCGGTGGCGACGTAGTGGCGGGTGACGAGGATGGGTGCCTCGATGGAGGCGGGCGCGTGGGGGTAGAGCTGCTGCATGCGCCGCAACAGTTGCAGCGCTTCGTCCCAGGCGCCGCGGCGCTCGAGGATGGTCGCGCGCCCGAACATCGCCCGTGCGGCGACGTCGCCGGGCGTCGCCTTGTCGTGCTCCAGCGCGCGGAACACCGCCATCGCACCGTCTTCGTCGCCGGTCTCGAGCATGAGCGCGCCGCGGTCGTAGCGGGCGGCGTAGGCGGCGGCGGTCCCCGCGGCGCGGCTTTCCACGTCGGCGAGGATCGCGTCCGCCCGCGCCGGCTCGCCGAGCGCGAAGGCATAGATCTCCCCGAGCAGGAGCCGCAGCCCTTCCAGGTCTCGTTGCGGGTTGGGCGCCGCCAGGATCGCCTCGATTTGGCCGGCGGCGCCGCGCCAGTCGTGGTCCACGAGGCGCAATTGAATCTCGCCCAGGGTCGCCTGCCACGCGATCGGCGTGCCCGGCCAGGTGGCGGCGACGCGACCGTAGAACTCGCCGGCCAGCGCGCGATATTCGGCGTACGCGGCGCCGTCGCCCGTCTCGCGGTACATGCGCGCGAGCACCACCGGGATGTCGACGAACACGCCGTCGGGGACGAAGCGCCCCGACCAGAACTCCTCCGAGGTCGAGATTTGCCGGAACATCTCCGCGCACTGGCGCATCACTTCGGTGGTTTCGCCCGCCAGGTACATCGAGCGCGCGGCGCCCAAACGCGCCTCGAGGCTGCCGCCCAGGCCCTGCCCCGCCGCTTCGAGCGTGCGCTCGTACATCTTCCCCGCGTCCGCGTAGCGCTCGCTCAAGAAGTAGAGGTTGGCCAGCGCGACGCGCGAGGCGAGGTGGATCTGCGCAATGTCGGCCACCACGTCGGGGCGCCACGTCGCGGCCGCGGGCTGCGCGAGCGGGTCGTCGGCGAGGACCGCGTTGAAGGCGGCGATGGCCATGCGGGTGTCGTTTTGCGACGCGCGCACCACCGAGATGTTGATGCGCCGCTGGTAGAACTGCGCGCGCCAGAGCTTCTGCTCCAAGCGATATCGCGCGACCCGATCGTCGTGGCTCGCGCACGAAGACAGGAGGGTCACGAACGCCAGCAGAGTCAAGGTGGCGCGCGTCATCGCATGCCGCCTTCCTCGGGCAGCGCCAGGCCCACGGTTCCCGCGAACAGCACGAAGGCGGTGATCACTTCCAGTACCACCGACGCGAGCATGAGCTGGAACACGGCCTCGGGGTGGAAGCGCGCGGCGATGACGTCGGTGTTTGCGATGAGCCCGTCCAGGGGCAGGTGCACGAGGAGTACGGTGGCCACCAGCATCGCGGTGGCCCCGAAGCGTCGAAGCGCGTAACGCGCGCTGCTTCGGATCGCGGCGAAGGGCCCTCCGCCGCGCAGCCGCAGCGCGACCGGTGCGAACACGAGAAGGGCCTGCACGCCGGCCGTGACCGCGATGACCGCCAACGTCGCCCCGCGCGTGATCATGCCCGGCGGGAGAGTGTCGGTCAGCGTCGCCAGTCCGCGGCCCAGGGCCACGGTGACGCCCACGAACACCACGCCGATCACGACCACGCTCGGCAGCGTCTTTCGGAACGAGCGCGAGCCGACGTGCGCGGACACTTCGTGGTGCGCGACCATTGACCAGACCCCGAACGACCACAGGGCGAACCCGACCGTC
>DASPGK010000309.1:0-6350 GCA_035620655.1 Candidatus Krumholzibacteriia bacterium | reverse complement strand
TGCGAAGCAGGACCGAACCAGATCCGTCCGCCGGTAGCCGTCTCGAACTCCTGGGCGCAATTCGCGTATATGATCTCGCCCACGATTGCCGAGGTCGGAGCCGGATGGATCCCCATCCAGTTGGTGCACAGCAGCGGCGTGCCGAAATAGAGGAAGTTCAGGGTCGCGATCTGCAGGTCCCCGATCAAGCAACCGCCATACGAGATCGACCAGTCGGTGTTCCATGTACCGAGCGTCGGACCAATGGTCGACTGCGTGGTGGCAAAGAATCCGGTCGTATCCAACACGCGGAACTGCGACCCCGAGGCACCGGCGTTGAACCTGTGAATCACGTACAGTGCGAAAGGGGGAGGACCGACCGGAGGACTCTGCAACGCGCAGTACTGGCCGGCGGGATCGCGGTACAAACCAATGTGGTCCGCCGACGCGGAACCCGCACACACCACTGCGATCATCACGGTTAGAAACTTGCGCATGGTGTCCCTCCCGGCTGAAGCCAAGACGTCGTGGAGCAGCGCTTCCATGACGATTATATCATATCGCCTGAGCAACGAACGTCCACCCGCGGGAGACGGGATTGGTAGGTGGGAGCGGAAGAAAGCTGGACTAGCTCTGGCGGGCTCGGTAGTGCCGCACGAGTGCGGTCGAGGAGCGGTAGATCGAGAGTGCCGCGACGATCTTGAACGCGGCGCCGGGGAGGAAGGGAAGCACGCCGACGGTGATCGCCTGTGCCAGATCGTGGGTGTAGAAGAGCGTCAGATGAGTCACGCCGAGGGCAAGGATGACAACCTTGCCGACGAGGAACGAGAGCGCCTGCCACCACAGCCGCTCCGAGCGTCGAAGCAGTGTTCCGACCACCCACGGGGTGACGAGGAACGCGAGGAGGTATCCCCCCGTCGGTCCGCCGAGGATCCCGAGCCCGCTCGCCCCGCCGGCGAAGAGCGGCACGCCCGCGGCACCCAGCCCGACATAGAGCCACTGGCTCGTCGAACCCCACCCGCGCCCGATCGACGCACCCGCCAAAAGGACGAACAGGGTCTGCATCGTGATGGGAACCGGTTGGATGGGAATCACGATGTACGCGCCCAGGGTGGTGAGCCCGGCGAACGCGATCGCGAGTGTGGCACCCAAGGCGATGCGGTTGCTCCGCGACGCGGTCGCGGGAAGCGCGGGCATGGTGATGTCGTGTTTCAGCGTCATACGTGACCAAGGACGTCTCGGAGGCGCCCAAGGACACCCATGTTCGACGTCGCGGCGTTTCGTGTCAAGCGCTTTCACCCGCATCCAGGAGCCGGTCCGGCTCGCAGGCGAGCAAGCGATCGACGCGATCGCACACGGCGTCGGCGTATTCGCCGACCACGCGCGCGAACCAGCTCGGCTCTCCGCCGGCCAGAAACGGCGAGCCCCAGCCCTCGGCCGGTTGATCTCCCGCCGACAATTCAGCGACGACGTGGACCGTCTTCCATCCGAACGATCGCGCCGGAGCGATGTCGGCCCGCGCGTTGTCCCCGACGTAGAGCACGCGCTCGCCGCGCGCACCGAGCACTGCCTCCAACTCGCGCGCGGTCGCACCCTCGCGGACGACGTCGCCGCGCGGCGCCGCCGCGCGCGCATCCGCGGCTGCGAAGAAAGATGGCTTTCCCGATGAGGTCGACACGACCGAGAAGATGTCGCGCCACGCCGGGCCGATGACGAGGTCGAGCACCTCGGTCGCGAAGGCGAGGTCCGAATTCGTCACGACGAAGAGTCGTTTGCCCGCGCGTCGCCATTCGAGCAGCCGTTCGGTGGCACCCGCGACGGGTGTTACGAAACGCTCGAGGTCGCGGGCCAAATGGGACTTCAACTCGCCGCGCGTGTGCGAGAGATCGAGCATCTGGCGAACGTCGCGGCAGACGCGCACGGCATCGAGTGCCGGTGCGACGTGCTCGGCCGCTGCATGGCCGCGCGTAACCGCTTCGAAGAGCCACAACGTGGGCACGTCGAACGCGGACGAAAGCGGGTGCACGACGTCGTCGCGCTCGGGGACGCGCTCCGGGTGCGCGCGACCGATCTCGTCGTCTTGGAGCCACTCCCCCGCGCGTCGCGCGACCCGAACCCGCCGGCTCGCGTCCAGCTTGACGACGTGCGCATTGGCGAGGTCGATGGCCAGCGCCCGCGCGGTCCCAGCGTCCCCCACGGGCGCAGCCAGCGCGATATCGCGCGCGCGGTAACCGCGATGCTCGACCAGCAAGTGCAGTGCCTCCGCCATGGCCAGCGCGTTGACGGCCGCGTCGTCGTATAGGGCGAGCGTGTGGTCCAGGTCGAAGCCGACGGCTTCGATCTCGCCGAGGTCGATGGGGCGGTTGACGACCAGGGACGTGGGGGAGGTCCTCGATGGGTGCGGCATGGTGGAACCGGTAACGCTACCAGCCCGCCGCGGGCCGGTCAACGCGCCGTTTTTCCACCGTGCGACCGCGCGAAAACCCCGATTTGGACGCCAAAAACTCGTGTGAAACAATGCACATGACAACTTGGGAAATCGGCCTTGCTTTTCCGAAGTGATCGGGATACGTATGGAAATAGCAAGGAATAGAGGGACGTGTGGGGAAACGCTAAGGGCTAAATCGGCACTGGTTAGGCGCCGCCGGGAGCGGTGTGTCCTGTAGTTGAAGGAGTTCGCATGAACCCCAAGTTTTTCACCGTCGAGGAAGCGAACGCCCTCATTGGCTTCCTGGAGAATTCGCTGGAGCGAATCCGGCGCAACCGCCAGCGCTACCTGTGGCTGCTGGAGGAAATCGCCATTCTGAAGTTGATCGTCGAGTGCGGCGCCGACGAATCGAACAGCGACTCGGTCGACCTCGAAGAGAAGGCCCGTGAGCTCAAGGCCGTGGAAGCGGAGATCGAGAAGGCGCGCGGGTCGGTGCGCGACGCGGGCTGCATCCTCAAGGACGAGGAGAAGGGCCTGGTCGACTTCTTCTCGATCCAGAGCAACACGGTCGTGTACCTGTCCTGGAAGCGCGGCGAAGACACGGTGAAATTCTGGCGATCGATCCGCGACGCGGATAGCAACGTGCGCCGCCCGTTGGAGGGTTCTCCGTCCACGTAGAGGTAGACGCGGGCATCCACGACTTGAATTTCAACGCCGCCGGAACGCGATTCCGGCGGCGTCTTTTTGTCGGCTACAGGACGGTGTAGTTCGGTCCCTGCCCGCCCTCCGGCGGCGTCCAGCGAATGTTGTCGAGCGGGCACTTGATGTCGCACGTCTGACAGTGCACGCAGTTGGCGAAGTTCACTTGCAGCCGCAGTGCACCCCCGTCGCTGGCGACCATCTCGTACACGTTGGCCGGGCAGAATCGATTGCACGGATACCGATACGTGGCGACGCACGTGTCGTAGCACTTCTTGGTGTCGAGCACGAGCAGGTGCGACGGCTGGTCTTCGCCGTGCATGGTCCCCGATAGGTAAACGTCCTGGAGCTTGTCCAGGAACTCGCGGCCGTCGTACTTGCGCGGTGGCGGCAGATCGATGTCGACGCCGTAGTACTCGGCGACACTCTTGAAGGTGTAGCGGTCTTCCTTGCCGTGCCCCTTGCCAAGAATGTCGGCGCCGCCGGTCATTTGCTGCAGGCCGACGTGCATGAGCGCGCGCGGCAGTCCCAGCGACATGGCGCGGTGGAAGTTGCGCACCTTGTAGAGCTGTTTGCCGACGTAGCTGTCGTAGATCGCGTGCTCGTACGGCGCGAGTGCCTTCGAGGAAAAATCGTCGGCGATCAAGGCGTGGAACGCGGTCTCCGCCGCGAGCATGCCGGACTTCATCGCGAGGTGGATGCCCTTCAGGCGCGCCATGTCGACCAGTGAAGCCGCCTCGCCGATCAGGAGCGCGCCGTTCGTGTACAGCTTCGGGATGGAGTGGTATCCCGCGGCGCTGATCACCTTGGCGCCGTAGTACGCGCTCTTTCCGCCCGCCAAGAGCTTGCGGATCGTGGGGTGCTCCTTGAACTGCTGCAGCTGTTCGTGCGGATTGATGAACGGATCGCTGTAGTCGAGTGGGGTGACGAGCCCGACCGCGACCAGGTTGTCGGCCATGGTGTAGATGAACGTGCCGCCCACCGAGTCGGCGCGAAACGGATGGCCCATGGTGTGGATCACGCGGCCCACGTCGGTCCGTCCCGGCGGGAGCTCGAACACTTCCTTCACACCGGTCTCGAAAGTCTGTATCGATTTCCCCTCGAGCAAGCCGTGGCGCGCGATGAGCTGCTTCGAGAGATACCCGCGCGGGCCGTCGCCAAAAATGGTGAGCTTGGCGCGCAGGTCGATCCCGGGCTCGAAGTTGGGTTTTCGCTGGCCGTGCCGGTCGATGCCCTTGTCGCCGGTGCGAATCCCGACCACGGCGCCGTTTTCTTCCAGGATCTCGACGCCCGCGAAGCCCGCGAACACGTTTACCCCCGCGCCCTCGACCAGCCCGCCCAGCCAGCGATTGAACCGCGCGAGCGAGACGATGGGGAGTCCGTGGTTGCGAAGCGGCGGCGGTGTGACGGGGAAGCGCAGCGCGCGCTTCGGCGTCAGGTAGTAGACGTCTTCGGCTTCGACCTTCTTCTCGATCGGGCAGCCTTTGCTCTCGTAGTCGGGGATGAGCTCGCGCAGGGCGATCGGGTCGAGCACCGCGCCCGAGAGCGAATGCGCGCCCACCTCGCTGCCTTTTTCGACCACGGCGATCATGGGGGAGAGCGCCGAGCCCTGTCCGGTCTGCGCGACGCGCGCGTTGTGCGCCTCGATCAATTGATGGAGGCGAAGCGCGCCGGACAACGAGGCGGCACCCGCTCCGACGAACAGAATGTCGACTTCCAAGACTTCACGATTCTCGCTCATGAGACTCCTGTCGTTGGCCACACCCGGGCATCATAACGACTCGGTAAGCGGTTCGTCAAAATACAAGGGCAACGGTAGCCCTTGACAATCGGCGCGGTTCGGCTACATTAGACCGTCCTATGGCCACACGCGTCGTAACCACGGCCCTCGATCAACCCCGTTCCTGGTGGGAGCGAACCTACCTGGGCGAGGTCTTTCGGGGCTTGGGCATCACCATGGCGCACATGATCAAGAACCTGGCGGACCTGCGCCATGACCGGGTGGGCATGACCTACCAGTGGCCCGAAGAACCCAAGCCGCTCCCGGACACGTTCCGCGGCGAACACCGCTTGATGCACCGTCCCGACGGGACCCCGCGCTGTGTCGCGTGCAATTGCTGCGCGACCGCGTGCCCGGCCAACTGCATCGAGATCACCGGCGCCGACACCGGTCACGACGGCGTCGAGAAGTACCCGATCAAGTTCGACATCGATATCCTGCAGTGCGTCTACTGCGGAATGTGCGTCGAGGCGTGCCCGTGCGACGCGATTCGCATGGACACCGGCAAGATCACGGATGCGTACTTCGAGGGACCGGTCAAGATCCTCGACATCGATTACTTGATGAAGAACCACCCCGACGACAAGAGCCCCATCAGCGAAGCCATCTACTAGCCCCTAGTCGGCGCCCGCCGACGGCAAGAGCTTCCCCGGATTCAAGATTCCCATCGGATCGAACGCGTGCTTGACCGCGCGCATGAGCGCGATCTCCGCGGCCGTGTAGGCAATCGGCATGTAGTCCTTCTGGACGTAGCCGATCCCGTGCTCGCCCGAGATGAGCCCGCCCAGCTTCACCGTGAGCGCGAAGATCTCGCGAATGGCGGGGTCGAGGGCGGTGTTCCAGCGCTCCTCGGACATGTCCATCTTGAGGATGTTGACGTGCAGGTTGCCGTCGCCGGCGTGCCCGTAGCACACGGTGCGCAGGCCGTGGCGCGCCGCGATTTCCTTCACACCCTTGACCAGTGCCACCAGCTGGTTGCGGGGCACCACCGTGTCCTCTTCTTTATAGATCGACTCCGACTTGACGGCGGCGCCGAACGCGCGCCGCATCGCCCATAGCTCGCCCATCTTGGCGTCGGTGTCGGCCAAGAGGACGTCGGTGGCGCCGTGCGCGAGCACGATCTCCGCGACCCGCTCGGCTTCGCGCGCCATCACGCCCTCGTCGTTGCCGTCCAATTCGATCATGAGGTGGGCCGCCGCCTCCGCGTGGGGAAACGACTTGCCCAAGTGGCGCTCGGTGATCTCCACCGCGTCACGCTCCATGAACTCCAGCACCGATGGGACGATACCCGCGTGCATGATGGCGGGCACCGCGCGCGCGGGCTCTTCGAGCGAGTCGAAAGGAGCGAGCAACATCGTGCGGTACTTGGGAAGCGGCAAGAGGCGCAGGTAGATCTTGGTGACGATCGCGAGCGTGCCCTCGGACCCCACGATCAACTGCGTGAGGTTGTAGCCGGTGACGTTC